>JBGUGY010000226.1:0-17579 GCA_045111775.1 Bacteroidaceae bacterium
TCTTTTGCCAATCTGTGCAGTCCATTAGAAATCTTCTCCGCCTGTTTAGGGGGCGGTTTACTGATACCTGACGCATAATGAGCTAACTGCTTTTGGTTGATTCCAGTAATAGTCTCTAATGAGGAGAATGAGAAAATTCCACGATAAAATTCAAGCAAAGACTGAACGTTGAATTTATAGACTATTTCATATTCCCCATCAAAAACAGCAGGATATTCGTCACCATCTTCTTTTGCACAGTCAATATAAAACTTGACACTATCCTCGACTTCTTTCTTGAACTGCTCAAAGTCGCCAGAGCATGCAACTACCCAACCTGGGAGCAAGTTGCAAGCACAACTATACCCATTTTCAGTACGTGCGGTGTCCATAATTACATTTCCCAATTTTTCCATTTTTATTATTCTTAGTACTTGCCTATCCATATTTATTTTCACATCTAGAGGACAAAATCATAAAAAGACTTTATTTCCCTAGAAATATATAAAACGTATCAATAATAATTTAATCTACGGAGAAGGAGTTTGCTAAAACTCCAACCCCGATTGTTTCTCAATGCTTTTCAGTAGTTCACCGTACACGTCATCGTTGCCTGTACAATTGATTGTCACTTTCCCGGGTTTAGTGGGATGAACATATTGGGCATGACTCCCTACCTGATGCTTGAGAACCCATCCGTCGTTTCTCAACGCCTTCAGGATCTTCCTTATTTTTATTACTTTCTTTGACATAATAAAATTTTGTATTTCTACTGCAAAGATAGTAATTTTACTACGAATAAACAAATCTTTCAAGAATAAAATAACTATTTTACTACTCTAACAACATTAAGGAGGTAAAGTTCCAAGGTGTTGGAGGTCACATTTGCTATTTCATTTTGTAAAATATGCCCCATTCAATTCTTCACAGAACCAAACATCATCTATGTTCCGCATTATGCAGAATTTACAATTTAACAGAATAGAATATGGGATTATGCTATTCAACCTTCGGCTTCACCTTTTTCCTTTTTTTTATTGTGCAGAGACAACAAAACCAAAATCAGAGAAGTCGCAATACGTAATTCTCTGTAATTCACGTTGTGGCAAATTCCAGAACTCTTGCCATGTCAATGGATTCGTATTAAAGTAACAAACATCATTTTGTTTTAGACCAAACTTCTGAATCTGACATGTAGCAGTTATTGGGGTAACATAGACAAAAACAGTCATTTGGTCTTTGGGACAAGTGTAATCTGTTTTTATCTTCTGAACTAATCTGCGATTCTGCCTCAATATTTTTAGAACGGGTTCTTTATAATCCTTTTCATCAATAGGGTAAATGCCCAGACTTCGTTTGTTTACCATAGAATCAAGCAACTCCGCCACTTGATATTCAGCCACGAATAGAGGTTTCAGACTATCTTTAAACGAAGATAATTTATTGGAGCAAGAATCAAATGGGATAATCCATAGATAGTTTCCGCCATCGCAAAAATTCCTATTTACCTTCCACTTCTTTTCAAAAGTAAATACCAAATAACGGCTCGTCTTTTGTGCATTTACTATTGATGCCGAAAATAGTAATAATGCATATAATATCAGTTTTTTCATGTTTATTAGCTTATGGAATAAATATCAAGTTCAATAATCCCCGTCATAATAAACGAATAATCGTTTAATCTTCCACGACCTTAAATTTGTTTTTCAAATTATTGTTTCATGGTGGCAAATATACGAATATTCCCGGATAAAAAATTGCTTTTTCATTTACTATTTTTTCTTCACACTCACTCAGCCGTCCCGAACGCATCCCGAAGGAATCCCGAACAAAACCACATACAAAACAACGAAGACAGAAAGAGATTTTCCGCAACGAAGGCGATGGCGGCGTATTGATTTATCGGTCTATAATAGTTTGAAATATTTTTTGTAATTTTGCAGCCGATTATGCAAAGATATTTCATCTATTTAGGATACGACGGAGCTGCCTACCACGGATGGCAGATTCAGCCAAACGGAATAAGCGTGCAGGAAACGCTTATGAAGGCTCTGACAACCATTCTGCGCACCGACACTCAGGTCGTGGGGGCAGGACGCACGGATGCCGGCGTTCATGCCGCGCTGATGGTGGCACACTTCGACAGCGAGCAGGAACTCGACAGCAACTGGCTGAAAGACAAGCTGAACCGTATTCTGCCACCCGACATAACCATTTACAACGTAAGAGGGGTAAAGCCCGATGCACATGCACGTTTCGACGCCACATCGCGCACCTACAAATATTACGTCACAACAAGCAAGGAACTGTTCAACCGCAACTATACGGCGCGTATTTTCGGCAAAGCGCCCGACTTCGACAAGATGAACAGCGTGGCTAAGATTCTGTTCGAGTACAGCGACTTTACGAGCTTCAGCAAACTGCACACCGATGCCAAGACAAACATCTGCAAGATTATGCAGGCAGAATGGACTCCGCTCGACGACGGCAGATGGGTCTTTACTATCAAGGCTGACAGATTCTTGCGCAACATGGTGCGCGCCATCGTGGGCACTCTGCTCGATGTGGGTGCAGGAAAGCTCGACGAGCAGGGATTCAGACGCATAGTCGAGGGCAAGGACCGTTGTATGGCTGGAAGCAGCGCACCCGGACACGCGCTCTTTCTGGTAGACATTGAATATCCCGAAGACATATTCGTAAATTAACATTTTCAATACAATGTGGTTATTATTTGCATTTCTCTCGGCAGCGTTGCTGGGATTCTATGATGTGTTCAAGAAAAAATCGCTGAAGGATAACGCGGTGATTCCCGTCTTGTTTCTGAACACGCTCTTTTCGAGCCTCGTATTTATACCTTTTATAATAGCATCGGCTCAAGGAAGCATCTGCGACTGTTCCATCTTCTATGTTCAGACCGACGGCGGATGGGACGTTCACAAATACATTCTGCTAAAATCGTTCATCGTTCTGGCTTCGTGGATTTTCGGCTACTTCGGAATGAAGCACCTGCCGCTAACCATTGTAGGCCCTATAAATGCCACACGCCCTGTCATGGTGCTTGTGGGCGCGCTGCTGGTGTTTGGCGAAAGACTGAACATATACCAGTGGATTGGTGTGGCTCTCGCCGTTATATCGTTCTTCATGCTTAGCCGAAGCGGCAAGAAGGAAGGCATAGACTTTAAGCACAACAAGTGGATTCTGTTCGTTGTTTTGGCAAGCGTTCTGGGTGCAATAAGCGGTCTGTACGACAAATATCTTATGGCTGCGCCCGAGAATGGCGGCGTTGGACTAAACAAGATGGCGGTGCAGAGCTACTACAACATCTACCAGTTCTTTATGATGGGCACGATGATGCTTCTGCTGTGGTATCCTAAGCGTAAGAGCACTACCCCATTTCACTGGGACTGGTGCATCGTTCTGATTTCGCTCTTCCTGAGCGCGGCTGACTTTGTGTACTTCTACAGCCTCAGCCTCGACGGAGCTATGATTAGCATAGTCAGCATGGTTCGCCGCGGAAGCGTAATCGTGTCGTTCTTCTTCGGCGCGCTCGTCTTTCACGAGAAGAACAGAAAGAGCAAGGCTCTCGACCTCTTCCTCGTACTTCTTGGAATGCTGTTCCTGTATCTGGGCACACGCTAACAAAATGGCACGGCAAATGCGCATAATACGCAGACAAGTGTTATATTTGCAAAATTAAAACCGAAAAAGATGAAGAAAAACATTATAGTGGCACTACTCTGCCTCATGGTTCAGACGGGATATGCACAGAAGATGCGCGATGTATTCGTTGCCATGCCAGACAGCGTGATGCCTTACCTTACAAAGGTGAACAAGGCTGACTGCATTGACTTTATAGACAGCAAGATGCGCGCCATCGTAAAGAACCGCTTGGACAACCAATGTGAGATGACCAGACTGACCGACGACTACACGCAGATGAAACTGTCGAAGGGCTACACTCTGGAGATGAAGCTTCTGCCTGTCAACGACAGCACCAAGATAATCTGCATGATTCGCACTCTGGGCGACTCACTAAAGCAGTTCAGCAACATCCACTTCTTCACTTCCGACTGGAAGCAGGAACTGAAGCGCGACAAATACATCACCCTGCCAAAACTGAGCGAATACATGGCACAGCGTCCCGACAGCATCAGCGAGGAGAATTACGACAGGCTGACCGAGAAAATAGACATCTTCCTACAGTCTGCCGCCTTCGACAACGACGGAAACCTTGCCTTCACGCTTAACATAGGCGAGATGAACCGCGACGACCGCGACAAGGTATCGCCCTTCGTAAAAAGTCCGCTGACATACAACTGGAGAAACAACGCATTTCTTAAAAAAGACTGAAACACATGAGCGACGGAAACTTTAACCGAAGTCTGCTGCCCCACACGCAATACGGCAGCGGAATGCGCGCCGGCAAGAGCATGGCACGCATGAAGGCTCTCGAAGCCTTTGAGCAATGGCTCAGTCAGGAAGAAGCCGATGCCACCACACACGAAGAAAAGAAAGAATCGTTCAAGAAGATTCTGGAAGAAAAGCTAAGACAGATATAAAAACAATAAAGCCTCCCTTGAAAAAGAGAGGCTTTATTATGCTAATAAGTAGGAATTACTTCTTAACCTTACCGTAACGGCTCATGAACTTATCAACACGACCAGCTGTATCAACAAGCTTGCTCTTACCTGTGTAGAAAGGGTGAGATGTGCTTGAGATTTCCAACTTGTACACTGGGTAAGTTTCGCCCTCGAACTCAACAGTCTCAGTTGTCTTAACAGTTGAGCGTGAAAGGAACATATCGCCGTTTGACATATCCTTGAATACTACAGGACGATAATTTTCTGGATGAAGACCTTCTTTCATTTTTCTTTATATTTTTTGTTTTTATATTCTATTAACTTTATTGTTTGGTAACAACAAGTGTGTAATGGTCACTTTAACAGGGTGCAAAGATAGTGCATTCTAAACAAACCGCCAAACTTTTAACATTGTTTTTTAGCAATATAGCCACCTTTATATATGTACGCAATCATAAAAACAACAATACACATGTTCAAGCACATACATTTCACGGACATCTGCAAAAGAAAATCAATTGTCCATTGTCAATTATGAATTATGAATTGTCAATTCCGAATTGAACACATTATTTATATATCCCACCCAATTTTCGCCAAGAAGCAAGTTACTTATTGTACAAACTACAATCTCGTGTGCGTTACCATGCTAACTCCGCATTTCAAACCAATAGCAAAAAGCGCGCAAAAAGTCCGGATTTCAGCAAAAATGATGCTGACGAGTATATTTTTTGAGATATTTTTGCAGATTTATATATTTGTAATAATTATATTTGCAATGCCGCTATGGCAAAAAAACGAAAGATTTTTTAACAATTTATAACAACACAATATCATGGTTAATTACAAAGAACTGGGTCTTGTAAACACTCGCGAGATGTTTAAGAAGGCAGTTGCTGGTGGCTATGCTATCCCAGCATTCAATTTCAACACAATGGAGCAGATGCAGGCTATCGTACAGGCTGCAGTAGAGACAAAGTCACCTGTCATCATGCAGGTTTCTAAGGGTGCTCGTAACTATGCTAACGGTACTATCCTACGCTATATGGCTCAGGGTGCTGTTGAGTATGCTAAGGAGTTGGGTTGTGAGAAGCCAGAAATCGTTCTTCATCTCGACCACGGTGATTCATTCGAGATCTGCAAGGAGTGTATCGACAACGGTTTCTCTTCAGTTATGATCGACGGTTCATCACTTCCATACGAGGAGAACATCGCACTTACAAAGAAGGTTGTTGAGTATGCTCACAAGTTCGATGTAACAGTAGAGGCTGAGCTTGGTGTACTTGCTGGCGTTGAGGACGAGGTTTCTTCAGCAGTATCTCACTACACTAAGCCAGAAGAGGTTATCGACTTCTCAACTCGTTCAGGCTGCGATTCATTGGCTATCTCTATCGGTACTTCACACGGTGCATACAAGTTCACTCCAGAGCAGTGTACACGCGACCCTAAGACAGGTAAGCTCGTTCCTCCTCCATTGGCATTCGACATTCTTCACCAGATTGAGGAGAAGCTTCCAGGATTCCCAATCGTTCTTCACGGTTCTTCTTCAGTTCCTCAGGACGAGGTTGACACTATCAACGCATTCGGCGGTAAGCTTCCTGATGCAGTAGGTATTCCAGAGGAGCAGCTTCGCGAGGCTTCTAAGAGCGCTGTTTGCAAGATCAACATCGACTCTGATTCTCGTCTTGCTATGACTGCTGCTATCCGCAAGCACTTGGCAGAGAACCCAGGTCACTTCGATCCACGTCAGTACTTGAAGCCTGCACGTGAGAACATGAAGAAGATGTACATTCACAAGATTGTTGAGGTACTTGGTTCTGACAACAAGCTATAATTTGATTTGCTAAATAGATATTTATCCCTTCCAACTCTTTTGTTGGAGGGGATTTTTTTGTATTTTTGCGCCTTGTATGAGAACATTGATTATCACAGGCGGAAGTTCGGGCATCGGACAGGCTGCTGCCGACCTTTTTGCGGCTAAAGGATACAAGGTTTACGAGCTGTCGAGACACGGCGAAGACCGCGCAGGAGTAACTCACATTGACTGTGACGTTACCAGTCCCGACGACTGCCGTAACGCCGCGGCAAAGGTATCTGCCGAAGTCGGAAAGATTGACGTGCTGATAAGCAACGCCGGAATGGGCATCGCGGGCGCGGTAGAGTTTACCGACATCAACGAGGCCAAGCGTCAGTTCGACGTTAACTTCTTCGGCGCAGTAAACATAGCGCAGGCGGTGCTGCCATACATGCGCAACGAGCACGACGGAAAGATAATCTTTGTAAGCAGTCTTGCTGCCACATTCCCAATACCATATCAGGCATTCTACTCGGCATCGAAATCGGCAATAAACGCAATGGCTATGGCTATGCGCAACGAGGTGCGCGAGTTTGGCATAAAGGTGTGCTGCCTGCTTCCGGGCGACGTAAAGACGGGCTTCACAGGCTCGCGCACAAAGAGCAACGCCGGCAGCGACGTGTACACACGCATGAGCAAGGCAGTAAAGACTATGGAGCACGACGAGCAGAACGGCATCACGCCCGAGCGCATGGCAAAGAAACTTCTTGCGCTGGCATCGCAGGGCAGTCCGTGCATGTTCTGCACAGTAGGCTTGCAATATCACGCGTTCGTGCTGCTAAACAAGATTCTGCCTGCGACATTGGCTAACAGAGTAATTGGAATGATGTATTAGCATCTTCCGGATATAGAGTCCCCCTCGCTTTGCGATGTTCGGGACTTTCTTATTTTTTTAGCAACATTTAATTCTAACAACAAAATAGACAAACAACAATGGCTGGTTTTTTCGGCACGGTGTCAACATCCGAGTGCATAACTGATGTTTTCTACGGCACCGACTACAACTCTCATTTAGGTACTCGCCGCGGCGGTATGGCGACCTATAGTCAGACCAAAGGTTTTAAACGCTCAATCCACAATCTGGAAAGTTCTTACTTCAGAACAAAGTTCGAGGGCGAACTGAAGGATTTCGAAGGCAACTCGGGCATCGGAATAATTAGCGATACCGACGCACAGCCTCTGCTCTTCAACTCGCACTTGGGTCGCTTTGCCATCTGCACGGTTGCCAAAATCAACAACCTCGACGAGATTGCTTCAAAACTACTAAAGGAGAACATGCACCTTTCTGAGTTCAGTTCGGGAAAGATAAACCCTACCGAGCTTGTGGCTCTGCTCATCATCAAGGGCAAGGACTTTGTTGATGGCATTGAGAACGTGTTCCGCGAGGTGAAGGGCTCTTGCACTATGCTTCTGCTGACCGAAGACGGCATCATAGCCGCACGCGACTCGTGGGGAAGAACGCCTATCGTAATCGGTAAGAAGGACGGCGCATACGCTGCCACTTCTGAATCGACATCATTCCCAAACCTTGGCTACGAGATTGAGAAATTCCTCGGTCCGGGCGAGATTGTGAAACTGCACAGCGACCGCATGGAACAGCTTCGCAAGCCTAACAAGAAGATGCAGATTTGCTCGTTCCTGTGGGTTTACTACGGATTCCCTACTTCAGACTATGAGGGTAGAAACACCGAAGAGGTTCGCAACGCCTGCGGATACGCTATGGGCAAGGAAGACAAGACTCAGGTTGACTGTGCCTGCGGAATTCCAGACTCAGGAGTGGGCATGGCAATAGGATATTCTGCCGGCCACGGTGTACCTTATCAGCGCGCCATATCAAAATACACTCCAACATGGCCTCGCTCGTTTACTCCAGCCAATCAGGAGATGCGTAACCTTGTTGCCAAGATGAAGCTTATTCAGAACACAGCCATACTAAAGAACAAGAAGGTTCTGTTCTGCGACGACTCTATCGTGCGAGGCACTCAACTGCGCGACAACACGGCTTGTCTGTTCGAGGCTGGCGCAAAGGAGGTTCACATGCGCATCGCCTGTCCGCCGCTGGTTTACGGCTGTCCGTTCATTAACTTCACATCGTCAAAGAGCGACATGGAACTGATTACGCGCCGCATCATTGCCGAGCTTGAAGGCGACGGCAACAAGAATCTTGAGGCTTACGCCACAACCGACTCGCCAGAGTACAAGAAGATGGTTGATATCATCCGCGAACGCTTCGGTTTGTCATCACTCAAGTTCACGAAACTCGAGGACCTTATCGCCGCCATCGGATTGCCGAAATGCCAAGTCTGCACTCACTGCTTCGACGGCAGCAGCCAGTACACCCTCGAAGAGGTAAATCTGGATAATGAGTAAAAAGTTCAATATATAACAAAATCCATCTCAAGGAGTTTTTTCCTTCGAGATGGATTTTGATTTTAGTATTTTTACCCAAATCGGTCATTAGAAATACACAAATCCGTGGTTAAGTTTGTAAAGTTCTGGAAATGAATTGTTTGTAAAGTTATTTTTTCTAATGACTGTCATTAGAAATGATAATTTGTAAAACGCTTTCTGTAAAGCAATTATGGAAATAACCACGATAATAGCCATCCTTTTGATCCTTTTTTTTGGGGGGATTTTTTTAACATTTCTTCATCAATCCACCTTTTGATAAAAGACAACAATACCTCTCTAAAAAGCAATCATAACTCTTTTTAACTTTAATATTTTGCTGTCATAAAGAAAATTATACTATTTTTGTGCAAAACTTTATTTTTAAATTCTTTACTTATGATAGCAGGAATTATTATTGGAATTATCGCAGGTTTTATAGCCTGCAAACTGACTAACAGAGAGGGCAAGGGATGTATCATAGACCTTCTTCTTGGAATTGTCGGCGGTGCTGTGGGCGGATGGCTCTTCGGCATTTTGGGAATACACGCAGGTGCTGGAATCATCGGCGAAATTATCACAGCCGTTGTGGGTGCGGTAGTCGTGCTCTGGTTGTGGAACAAATTGTCGTGAAGCTACAAAAACAGCATAAAAAAATCCGCTTTCCAAGAATCTACATCGGAAAGCGGATTTTTTCATTTTTCACTATTCAAAATCTTTCATCTCGTCGTCGGTCAAAGATGTAGGAATCTCTATTTTCTCGCCTACACGAGTGTTCGAAATCTCGATGTATTTTGTATAGTCGAACGTGAACGCGTGTTTTGCCTCATCAACCTCAACGTTGTTTAAAGACACGTTGTAGACCGGTCTGACGGCACTTCCCTGAAGAACAAAGGCTGCATTACGTGCCTTCTTACATCGCACGTTGCGCACATGAATGTCGTGAACATCAGAGAAGTAGTTGTTGCGCAAGCCCTCGCCCGAATAGACCGAAGTTACAAACAGAAGGTCGTAGACCTCACCAAACTCGCAGTTGTTTATGTATATGTTGCGGACATATCCGCCACGGTCGGGATTCGTCTTGATGTAGAATCCACGCTTGCAATATCCGGCAAAGGAGCAATCCTCTACAAAGACATCCTGAATACCTGCCGAAACCTCACTTCCGCAGACAAAAGCGTGGAGTCCCTTGAACTTACACTTGCGCACCACGATGTTGCGCGACGGAATGTTAGTTGTCCAGCCGTCGTTATCGCGTCCGCACTTTACAACCACGTTGTCGTCGGCATTGCAGAAAGTACAGCCTTCAACCAGAATGTTTGATGCGTACTCGAGCGTTACTCCGTTGTTGTTCAGGATTTTGTTGGCATTGAAACTAAGGTTCTTGACGATGGCATTATCAACCTGCAAGAGATGCAAGCACCAGAACGGCGAGTTTGTCATCTTCAGACCGTCGACTGTTACATTCTTGCACATAAAGAACTGAATCATCTGCGGACGGAGAAAATGTCCTTTTCCGAAGACTCTCTCCTTCACGGGCAGTTCCTTGTGATTCATCTCGCGGCTAAGCATCTGGTCGGCAGTCTGCTTGCCCTCAGGCTTCCATTTTCCGAAGGTTTCGAGAGCGTTGCCATCTATTGTTCCGTTGCCTATTATCGACACGTCAGAAAGTCCTTTTCCATAGATGAAAGGACTGTAATTCATGACGTATGTGCCTTCCCAACTGGTCTCTACAAGCGGATAAGAATCGGGATTGTCGGAGAATTTGAGCACTGCATCCTGCTGAATTTCAAGCACGATGTTGCTTACAAGATTTATCGGTCCGTTGATGTAGTAAACGCCCTTTGGCACTACGATATGCAGTCCGCCCTTGGTTTTCTCGGCCTTCTTCATAGCCTTGTCGAAAGCCGGCTTGCAGTCGTTCTTTCCGTTGCCCTTTGCGCCAAACTGCACAATACTCACGGTCTTCTGGTCTGGACTCTGCTTTGCCCCGACGATGTTCTTCAGAATAGCATCGCGCTTGGCGGCAACCTTAGCCTCATCGACTGCCGCAAACGAACTTGTTACTGCAAAAATCATTAGCAGCAAGAGGCTTAACTTGTGTTTTATCATTTTCATTTGGATTAAGAGTTTTTTACTGTTATTTGTAGAATGTATTCTTGAATGCCTCGAGCTCGCCCTTTCCGAGCACGCATCTGCCCCACCACGCATGAATGAAGCCCAATCCGTAGCCCACAAGCTGGGTGAATGCCGCGGCAATACTGTATATTCCAATCTTCAGGCTCTTATTGCGTACCGACGAGTCGGCACAGAGCAACAGCGAATAGAGCACCAGAGGCGAGATGGCGATGGCTGCCAATCCCAGATATCTCATCACTCCGTAAGTGCCCATCATCTCGTAGAGCATTCCCGAATTGTCGCGCATAATGTAAACCGAATAGATGTAGAACGCGATTACAAGACACAGCAGCGAGGCTATTATGCAAGCCAGCGTGCCCAAGGTGAAGAACATTGGCAAAAGATGAACCACCTTTAGCGATTCGGGATATTTTTTGTAGAGGTTTATACGGGCTATTCCCGAGTTGTAAACCTGCTTGAAGAATTTCTTCAAATCGGTGCGGCGTTTATGCCATACCCACGATTCTGGGAACAGACGGCACGAATAGTTATTCTTGAATACTCTGATACTGAAGTCGATATCCTCGCCGAAACGCATATCCGAGAATCCGCCGAGAGCCTTGAACACCTCAGCCTTGCAGCCCAGATTGAAACTGCGTGGATAGAACTTGTCGAGTTTCTTTTTTCCGCCGCGTATGCCGCCAGTTGTAAAAAACGAAGTCATGCTGTAGCTGATAGCCTTCTGCATGTCGGTAAACGACTCGTGCGCGCTGTCAGGACCTCCGAAGGCATCGCTGTCCTTGTGGCTCAGTTCCTCGGCTGTTACCTGAAGATACGTCTCTGGCAGAACCACATCGGAATCGAGGATAATGAGATATTCGCCCTGACTTTTTTCTGCGGCATAGTTTCGGGTTGCTCCCGGGCCGCTGTTGGGTTTGAAGAAGTATCTCACGGGCATCTTCGACGCGTACTGTCGGCACACTTCCTCACAAGTCTCCGTGCTTCCGTCGTCAACCATAACTACCTCGAAGTCGGTGAACGACTGGCGCGAGAGGCTCTCGAGCAATTCGCCGGCTTCGGCAGGACGGTTGTAGACGGGTACTATTATTGAGAATTTCATATTGTTTCTTAATAAATTACGGTTGCGACTGACCTTCGATAAACTCTTCGAGGAACATGTGTTCGCCGTCGAAAACGGCATACGAGAAGAAGTTAATCCAGTCGCCAAGAATCATCAGTCGCGAGTCGCGGCGCAGCATAAGGTCGAGTTCGATATGGCGGTGTCCGAAGATGAAATAGTTTATCTCGGGATGCGTTTCGAGATATTCCTTGGCATAGAGCACCAAGTATTCTCTGTCCTCGCCCATGTAAGGCGGCTCTTTGCCGTCTACGCGCTTCATGCGGCTGTGCTTTGCCCAGTTAAGACCGAAATCTACAGCCCAGCGCGGATGGATGGCTGCAAACAGCGTCTGCGCCGCCTTGTTGTGGAACAGCCATCGCAAGAACTTGAACTTCTTGTCGTTGTCGCCCAGTCCGTCGCCGTGCGCAAGGAAGAACACCTTGCCGTATATCTCGGTTACGATTTCCTTTCGGTGCATTATCACGCCACACTCCTTTTCGAGGTAGTCGCCGCACCAGATGTCGTGGTTTCCTGTAAAGAAGTGAACCTCCACGCCATTGTCTGTCAGCTCGCTAACCTTGCCAAGAAATCGGGTATATCCCTTTGGTACAACGAGTTTGTATTCGAACCAGAAGTCGAACATGTCGCCAAGGAAATACACCGCGCTTGCCTTGTCCTTGATGCTGTCGAGGAATCTGACAAGTCTGCGCTCATGCATCCGTCCGTGCGGAATGGCTCTTGAGCCAAGGTGAGCATCTGAAAGGAAATATACGTTTTTCTTCATTTATAGATCAAAGCCTAATTCTACTTTTGCCTCGTCGGTCATCATGTCCTTGTGCCATTCAGGCTCGAAAACGAGGTTGACGGTAGCCGATTTCACTCCGTCGATAGCATCGAGTTTCTGCTGCACGTCCTGCATAATGAAGTCGGCGGCAGGGCAGTTCGGCGCGGTGAGCGTCATGTCTACGCTCAGCGTAAAGTCATCAGCGAGGTCTATCTTGTAAATGAGTCCGAGGTCATAGATGTTTACTGGAATCTCGGGGTCATAGACAGTCTTCAGCACCTCAATTATTCTTTCTTCTATCTTTAACTTATCCATAATTCTGTTTTTTCTGATTTTCAAGAGACGTCAGCCCATTCTGTCTTCATCGGCATAACTGTAATAGCCTGTCTCGGTAACGATTACATGGTCTACGAGCCTTATCTGCATTATCTTGCCAGCCTCGAAGAGCCTCTTCGTAAGATTGTCGTCGTCGCGGCTTGGGCGAGTGTTTCCCGAAGGATGATTGTGGCAGAGGGCAATCGTCGTTGCCTGCTTCATCAGAGCAGTCCTGAGCACCATGCGCACATCTACCATCGTGCCTGTTATTCCTCCGCGCGACACATTCTCGACGGCTATCACCTTTGCCGACTGGTTCATCAGTATCACCCAACATTCCTCTACGGTGAGGTCTTGCATTCGTGGTCTCATAAGTGCGTAGATATCGCGCGACGACTCGATGCGTGTGCGGTTGTCCTCGACCATGCTGCGGCGTCTGCCCAGCTCGCAGGCGGCGAGTATCGATACCGCCTTTGCCACACCGATGCCTTTGTAACTGCAAAGTTCGTCGACCGTGCGTTTGCCCAGCAGACTTATGTTGTTGTCGCAGTCTCTCAGAATGTGCTGCATCAACTCTATGACAGATTCTTCTGCCGTGCCTGTTCCGACCAGAATTGCGAGCAATTCGGCATTTGTCAGTGCTTCTGCACCCAGCCGTACCATCTTTTCGCGCGGTCTGTCTTCGGTTGCAAGCGAGGCTATGCCGTTGTTTCGGTTAGCAGAAGTATTGTCCATAGTTGATTTTCGTCAAATCGGGGTTTATATTTTACAAAAATACAACAAAGACGGATAACGGCAAAATAAAAACAAAAAAAAGCACACCTTCCGGCGTGCTTTTACTTATAAATGGTTGCAAAGTGATTATTCCTTTACACGGTTAAGGTATGAACCGTCGCGAGTATCAACCTCGATAAGCTCACCCTCGTTGATGAACAATGGAACGCGAACCTCTGCACCTGTCTCAACAGTTGCTGGCTTTGATGCGTTAGTTGCTGTATCGCCCTTCAAACCTGGCTCTGTGTAAGTGATGCGGAGAACAGTCTTAACTGGCATTTCAGCAAACAGGATAGTCTCTGTAGAAGCGTCAGACACAACTTCAACAATATCACCTTCCTTCATGAAATCAACACCTGTTACAAGGTCCTTAGCGATAGGCACCTGATCGAAAGTCTCCTGATTCATGAAAATATAGTCTGTACCCTCGAGGTAAAGGAACTGATAAGGACGACGCTCAACACGTACATCCTCAAGCTTTTCACCGATGTTGAAACGACGCTCGATAACGCGGCCTGAAACAACATCCTTAAGAGTTGTACGCATAATTGTATTACCCTTACCTGGCTTTACATGAAGGAAATCGATGCAGAAATAAAGTTTGCCGTCAAGACGGATACATGTTCCCTTCTTAATGTCCTGTGAATTTATCATACGGTTTTTTATGTTATTATTACAAAATTTGGATGCAAAAATAGTGGAAATCAGTTAAATTTGCAAAAATATCATCGCAAAAATGAATCAATTCTTTGTAATTTAAAAAAAAGTAACTATTTTTGCAACCCGATTGACAAGTTGAATAATAACAATTAAAAAATTCATACAATGAAGAGAACATTCCAGCCTTCTAACAGAAAAAGAAGAAACAAGCACGGTTTCCGCGAGAGAATGGCAACAGCTAACGGCCGCCGCGTATTGGCATCTCGCCGTGCTAAGGGTCGCAAGAAATTGACTATTTCTGACGAGTACAACGGAAAGAAATAATTCGCTTGTTGTTAGCAAGACACAATGAATTATAAAGAAGCAAAAGGTTTTCCAAAACTTTTGCTTTTTTTTTGCGCTTATTTTTGTATTTTTGCCACGCATATAACAAACTATATAAAAAGGTATGACTTTTAAAGAATTCTTCAAAGGACAGAAGAGCCGCTTCTTCTGGCTTAACATAATAGCGATGGTGGGCGTAGTTGCACTGCTTATCACCGTAACTCTTTACGGCGTTGACTCATATACTCACCACGGCGAAAAGATTACCGTTCCGTCGGTTACGGGAATGAACAGCAGCAAGGCTGCACAGATTCTCGACGAGATGGGACTGGCTTATGAGATTGTAGACTCGACATACCGCAAGGACATGGCTCCAGAGAGCGTGGTGGAGCAGTCGCCTACTGCCGGCAACTTCGTGAAGAAAGGACACATAATTTACCTTACAATAAATCAGACAAAGACTCCAACCATCGTTCTGCCCGACATTGCCGACAACGCATCGCTGCGCGACGCTCAGGCTAAGCTCGAGGCTCTTGGCATAAAGACAGGACCGACAGAACTGATACCTGGCGAGAAGGATTGGGTTTACGGAGTTAAGTACAAAGGCAGAAAGATAACAGCAGGCGACCGCATCCCGTCATCGGCAACTCTCGTGCTGATAGTTGGAAACGGCGACAGCCACACATCGGCAGACTCTACAAGCAACAAGACTGCCGCGGCTGAGAGCGAAGAGCCCGCGAATGAGTAGTAGATAAACAGATAGTTAAATCTCTTAAAGACGATTATGATTAACGAAAACGACGAATTTGAAATACCTGAATCAGAATATGAATTGGGCGAGGACATAGGCGACATGCTGGGCGACGAAGGCGACGAGGAGTATGCCGAAGGAGGCGACAGCGTGTATGAGCACTTCCGATTCACTGCCGACGGTAAGCAATCGCCACTAAGAATAGACAAGTTCCTTGTCGACCGTCTGGCAGGAGTAAGCCGCAACCGTATTCAGGCGGCGGCTGATGCTAACTATATCCTTGCAAACGGAAAGCCTGTAAAGAGCAACTATAAAGTAAAGCCGTACGACATCATCCAGATGATGTACAACCGTCCGCGCTACGACAACGAGATAATTCCGGAGGATATTCCGCTTAACATAGTGTACGAGGACGACTCGATTATTGTCGTTAACAAACCTGCCGGACTTGTGGTTCACCCAGGCTGCGGAAACTACAGCGGAACACTCGTAAACGGCATAGCATGGCACTTGCGCGACGACCCTTACTACGACCCGAACGACCCGGGCGTGGGACTGGTTCACCGCATTGACAAGGACACGAGCGGACTTCTGGTGGTGGCTAAGACCATCGAGGCAAAGACGTTCCTCGCAATGCAGTTCTACAACAAGACAACGAAGCGCGAGTACAACGCACTCGTTTGGGGAAACATAGAAGAGGACAAGGGCACGATTGTTGGAAACATAGCCCGAAACCCTAACGACCGTATGCAGATGACCGTCTTCGACCCAGAATCGGGCATCGGAAAGCATGCCGTTACGCACTACGAGGTGCTCGAACGTTTCGGCTACGTTACCTTCGTGAAATGCGTGCTCGAGACTGGCCGTACACACCAGATTAGAGCACACATGAAGCACATCGGCCATCCGCTGTTTGCCGATACGCGCTACGGCGGCAACGTTATTCTGCGAGGCAACCAGAGCAGCAGTTACCGACAGTTCATCGCCAACAGCTTCGACGTGTGCAGCCGCCAGGTTTTGCATGCCAAGACACTGGGATTCCAGCACCCTATAACCCACGAAGACATGTTCTTCACATCAGAGCTGCCCGACGACATCGTACAGCTTCTTGACAGATGGCGCACCTACATGGGCGCAAAGAAAGATAACGAAAATTAACACATATTACTAATTTATATTTATCAGAAAAAGTGAAAACAATTGCTATTGTTGCTGGCGGAGACTCATCTGAACATGATGTGTCAATGCGTTCCGCTCAGGGTATCTTCTCGTTTATGAACCACGACAAGTACAAGGTTTATGTGGTAGAGATTAAAGGCACTGCGTGGGAAGCGATTTTAGCCGACGGCAAAAGAGTTGCCGTTGACCGTAACTACTTTTCTTTCAGCGATAACGGAAAGAAAATTACTCCAGACTATTGCTACATAACAATACACGGAACTCCGGGCGAGAACGGAATACTTCAGGGTTACTTCGACCTTATCCGTATGCCTTACTCAACGAGCGATGTGCTTGTAGAGTCTATGACTTTCAACAAATTCACGCTGAACCAGTATCTGAAGGGCTTCGGCGTTCCGGTGAGCGAATCGCTCATTGTGCGAAAAGGTCAGCAGATGCCTTCTGACGAGGCAATAATCGCCAAGGTAGGTCTGCCATGCTTCGTAAAACCTAACGCAGGCGGCTCAAGCTTCGGCGTTAGCAAAGTAAAGAAGACCGAAGAGCTTCAGGCAGCCATAGCCAAGGCAATGAACGAGAGCGACGAGGTGATGATTGAGGCAGAGATGAAGGGAACGGAGATTTCTGTTGGCTGCTTCAAGACAAAGAAAGGCAACGTCGTTCTGCCAGCCACCGAGGTGGTTTCGGAGAACGAGTTCTTCGACTACGACGCCAAGTACAACGGTCAGGTTCAGGAGATTACGCCTGCCCGTCTG
>JBGUGY010000227.1:0-8707 GCA_045111775.1 Bacteroidaceae bacterium
GGATATGAGCCAGTTGAACGCATATCTTGGTTTGTCTGTATCTCAGTATTCAAAAGTAGAGAGTGTAAACAAATTCTTTGCTAACCAGTTGGCTAATCTTGCTAAGTCAACAGCAGCAAACAAAGAGGAGAGCATCCGCGTGGCAATAATGAACAACTGCCGCATGATGAAGCCAATTCTTGAGGAGGCACAGTATGCAAAGTACACAAAGATGCTTCTGATGATGGCAAAGAACGCAGGCATCGAAAACATCGAAATTCAGTAAGTAAAAAATATCTTTCCCCTGAAGCAGGCCGAAATTTTATGTGAATAAGATTTCGACCTGCATTTTTTTTATACATTATTATTGTAATTACTTGATTTTTGCTAATTTTGCGCAAAAATAAATTTTATTCGAATAAAATGGCAGAAATTAAGAAGATAAAGACTGCTTTGGTGTCAGTTTTTCATAAAGACGGCTTAGAGGAACTTTTGGCTAAGCTGAACGAGGAAGGTGTGAAGTTTCTATCTACAGGAGGTACACAACAGTTTATTGAGTCTTTGGGCTATCCATGCCAGAAGGTTGAGGAAGTTACAACTTATCCTTCAATCCTTGGCGGACGCGTAAAGACCCTTCATCCAAAGATTTTCGGAGGTATCCTTGGTCGCCGTGAGCTTGAAAACGACCAGAAGGAGATGGCTCAGTACGAGATTCCTGAGATTGACTTGGTTATCGTAGACCTTTATCCTTTCGAGGAGACTGTTGCCAGCGGCGCAGACGAGCCAGCCATCATCGAGAAGATTGACATAGGCGGCATCTCTCTTATCCGTGCCGGAGCAAAGAACTTCAACGACGTTGTAATCGTGCCAAGCAAGAACGAGTACAAGCCTCTTCTCGACATCATTACAAAGAACGGCGCACAGACAACAAAAGAGGAGCGCAGATGGTTCGCAACCCGCGCATTCGGCGTGTCTTCACACTACGATACAGCCATCCACGCTTATTTTGAGGGCAAGTAATTAACAATATAATCTGGGGAAAAGTATAAATGGGATTTTTTTCGTTTGTCCAGGATATCGCGATGGATCTTGGTACTGCAAACACCATCATCATCTCTGATGGCAAGATTGCAGTAGACGAGCCGTCCGTCGTAGCTCTTGACCGCCGCACCAACAACATGATTGCAGTTGGTGAGAAGGCCAAGATGATGTATGAAAAAACTAATGAGAATATACGTACGCTGCGCCCTTTGCGCGACGGTGTGATTGCCGATTTCGACGCTTGCGAGAAGATGATGCGCGGTCTGATAAAGATGGTTCACTCTGGCTCGCACCTGTTCTCGCCTTCGCTCAGAATGGTTATCGGCGTGCCTTCGGGCTCTACCGAGGTTGAACTTCGTGCCGTGCGCGATTCTGCCGAACATGCCGGCGGACGCGACGTTTATCTGATATTCGAGCCAATGGCGGCAGCCATCGGTATAGGTCTTGACGTTGAGGCTCCAGAAGGCAACATGGTGGTTGATATAGGCGGTGGCTCTACCGAGATTGCCGTAATATCTCTTGGCGGAATTGTTTCTAACAACTCAATCCGCGTGGCAGGCGACGACCTTACAGCCGACATTCAGGAGTACATGAGCCGTCAGCACAACGTAAAGGTAAGTGAGCGTATGGCTGAGCGTATCAAGATTCATGTAGGCGCAGCCCTTACCGATTTGGGCGACGATGCTCCGGACGACTACGTTGTTCACGGTCCTAACCGAATAACTGCGTTGCCAATGGAGGTGCCTGTATGCTATCAGGAAATTGCTCATTGCTTGGAGAAGAGCATCTCGAAGATTGAGACAGCCGTGCTTACTGCACTCGAGAATACTCCACCTGAACTGTATGCCGATATTGTTCACAACGGTATCTGGCTGAGCGGTGGCGGCGCATTGCTGCGTGGACTCGACAAGCGTCTCACCGAGAAGATTAACATTCCTTTCCACATTGCCGAAGATCCGTTGCACTCTGTTGCCAAGGGTACAGGTATTGCCCTGAAGAATGTTGACAGATTCTCGTTCCTGATGTAAGAGAGGATAAATTAGTTCGCTGCAAGTTTTTAATATTATAGGTGATTAGTGCGATAAAATCGTGCTAATCACTTTCTTCTATGATATGAACCGACTTCTTGAATTTATTAAGAAATATAATTATTGGTTCCTGTTTGTCTTGCTCGAGATAATAGGAATAATAATGCTGTTCCGTTTCAACAATTATCAGGCAAGCGTATATCTAACATCGGCAAACGCCGTTTCGGGCAAGCTGTACGATATGTCGAGCGCGGTAACATCGTATGCCGACGTAAAGGAGCAGAACCGCGAACTTACCAGACAGAACATTCTTCTGGAGAATCAGGTGGCACAGCTTAGACTGAAACTCGAGAAGATGAACGGCGACAAGGAACACGTTGACAGCAAGGAGAAGGCGATAGCCTCGCTCGACGGATTCACCCTGCTCGAGGCACAGGTGATTAACGCCACAACCAACAAGGTGCGCAACTATCTGACCATAAACAAGGGTTACAGAGATGGCGTGAAGCCTGAGATGGGCGTGGTTGGCGGCCGTGGCGTTATTGGTATCGTGTATCTTACGTCGGCTCACTATTCGCTTGTCATTCCGTTGCTTAACGAGAAGTCGAACGTAAGTTGCCGCATCCGCGACCGCGGATATTTCGGTACGCTTTCGTGGAGTGGCGGAAACACTCAGACGGCATGGCTTAACGATATTCCGCGCCACGCCCGATTCAAGGTTGGCGACTATGTGGTTACCAGCGGTTTCTCTTCGGTCTTTCCCGAAGGAATGTATGTAGGCAAGATTGAGAAGGTTTACTACTCTGCCGACGGACTGTCGTACCAGTGCTTGGTGCGCCTTGGCACCGACTTCGGAAAGCTTCGCGATGTAAACGTGTTGCTCAATCCGCATCTTATGGAGCATAAGGCAGTAGAGGATTCAGCACGAATTGCCGATTTAAAGGAGATAAATTGATATGATACTTCAGTTATTAAAACTTGTTGGAATAACCATAATATTGCTGCTCACGCAGTCGCTGGTGCTTAACCATATCCATTTTCTGGGATATGCAACGCCGCTGATTTATGTGTATGCAGTACTGAAGGTGTCGCGTTTCACCCCAAGATGGCAGCAGCTGCTGTTCGGCTTCTTCATTGGATGGGCTGCCGACACGTTTACCGATACGATGGGCGTTTCGGCTATCGCTACAACGGCTCTGGCTATGTTTATGACACCAGCCTTGAACCTTTTTGTTGATGCCGACAACAACGACGACTTCGTGCCGGGCACCGACACTATGGGCTGGAGCGCGTATGCCCGATTTTTGTTCATGGCGGTGCTCTTTCACCATATAATCTATTTTCTTGTCGAGGCGTTCTCGTTCAGCGACTGGAGCGGAATGCTTACAAGCTGCATGGCGAGCGTTGTGTTTACATGCGCACTTATTCTGGCTATTGAGGCCGCATTTGCGAGAAAGAGATGAGAAGAGGCAGCAGTTATAATCTGGAAAAAAGAAAGTTTGTGGTGATTGCGATGACATTGTTCATCGTGGTCGCATACATCATGCGCCTTTTCTTCCTTCAGATTATGAGCGACGAATACAAACAGCATGCCGACAGCAACGCCTTCCAGAACAGGGTTCTGTACCCAACACGAGGAGCAATCAGCGACCGCAACGGTAACGTGCTGGTTTACAATCAGCCGGCTTACGACGTTATGGTTGTGATGTCGGAGATTAAGAACCTTGATACTCTCGACCTCTGCAACGCGCTGAATATCAGTAAGGAATTCTTCATCAGAAGAATGGCTACGATTAAAGACCGTAACAAGAATCCGGGATATTCGCGATTCACTCAGCAGATATTCCTTAACCAACTCTCTGCCGAGGAGTTCTCGGCTTTCCACGAGAAGATGTTCCGCTTCAAGGGATTCTACACCCAGAAGCGTTCAATCCGCGAATATGCCTATGGTATGGGCGCGCATGTGCTTGGCGACGTGGGCGAGGTTTCTGAGGCAAATATCGAAGAAGACCCTTACTATCAGGGCGGCGACTATATCGGAAAACTCGGCGTAGAGAAATATTACGAAAAGGAACTGCGCGGAACAAAGGGCGTGGAGATTCTTCTGCGCGACGCGCGAGGCAGAATAAAGGGCAGATACCAGAACGGACGGTACGACAAGCGTCCTGTTCCCGGACGAAACCTTACTCTCGGACTCGACAAGGACTTGCAGGCTCTTGGCGAAAGGCTGATGGAAGGCAAGATTGGCAGTATAGTTGCCATCGAGCCGTCTACCGGCGAGGTCCTTTGCATGGTTTCAGCTCCGTATTACGACCCTCGAATAATGACCGGTCGCCAGCGCGGAAAGAACCACCGAATGTTGAGTGCCGACCCTCGCAAGCCGCTGCTCAACCGCGCCATCATGGGACAGTATCCTCCGGGCTCTACCTTCAAGACTACGCAGGCTCTAACGTTCCTGCAAGAAGGCATCATCACTCCCGAGACTTCATATTCGTGCAGCCACGGATTCTACTTCAAGGGCTTGCACGTGGGCTGCCACGGACACGCATCTCCGCTGCCGCTTCAGCCTGCTCTCGGAACATCGTGCAACGCCTACTTCTGCTGGGGACTATATCACATGATAAACAACAAGCACAAGTACGGTCGTGTTCAGAATGCCATGACAACGTGGAAGGACTACATGGTGAGCATGGGCTTCGGCTACAAGCTGGGCATCGACCTTGCCGGCGAGAAGCGCGGACTTATTCCTAACGCGCAGTTCTACGACAAGGCTTACAAAGGTTCGTGGAACGGCTTGACAATCATCAGTATCGCGATTGGTCAGGGTGAGGTGAACCTTACGCCGCTGCAAATCTGCAACTTGTGCGCAACAATCGCAAACAGAGGATATTATATCACTCCTCATGTGGTTAAGAAGGTCGAAGGTCAGGACTTAGACCCTAAATATACCGAGAAGCATTACACCAAGGTTAGCCGCAAGAACTACGAGGTTGTTGTGGGCGGTATGCGAAGAGCCGTTCTGGGTGGTACATGTACTGGCGCAAGGATTCCGGGCATTGACGTGTGCGGAAAGACTGGTACGGCGCAGAACCGCGGTCACGACCACTCTGTTTTCATGGGATTTGCTCCGATGAACAACCCAAAGATTGCCGTGGCTGTGTATGTTGAGAACGGCGGTTTCGGTGCCGACTATGGTGTGCCTATAGGCTCGCTTCTGATTGAAAAATATATAAACGGAAAATTGTCGCCTGCCAGCGAGGCCAAGGCTGCATTGTTCCAGAGTAAACGAATAAGTTATGGTGACAGGCAGAGATAGGGAGACAAGTCTATTCAAATCCATCGACTGGGTTTGCATCATCATTTATCTGCTTCTGCTTGCCGCAGGATGGGTAAGTGTCTGCGGAGCAAGCTACGACTACGGTCAGACCGATTTCTTCAGTTTCGACAGCCGCTCGGGAAAGCAGCTGGTGTGGATTGGTCTGGCGGTATTTATCGGCTTTATAATAATGATGCTCGAGACGAAGATTTTCGAGATGCTCGCCCACGTTATCTACGGTGCGATGCTGGTGCTGCTTGCCGTAACCATTGTCATAGCGCCCGATGTGACAGGTTCACATTCGTGGCTCGTCCTCGGTCCTGTAAGCATTCAGCCGGCAGAGTTTGCCAAGTTTGCCACGGCTCTGGCTGTGGCTAAATACATGAATACGTTTCAGAATCCCGAACTCGACTGGAAGACGCTGGCTCGCAGCGCGATGTTCGTCCTCACGCCGATGATGCTCATCGTGTTGCAGAACGAGACAGGCTCGGCTCTTGTATATCTGTCGTTCTTCATAATGTTCTATCGCGAGGGAATGCCCGGCTCGCTGCTCTTCTGCGCGCTGTCGGCGGTGCTCTACTTTGTTGTGGGCGTGCGTTTCCGCGATGATATGATTTTTCCGGGATATTCTTCGGGCGGAGGTTCGGCTCTCACGTCGGGCGGCGAGTTTGCTGTTCTGTTTATGATTCAGCTCTTTGTCACCGCCATGGTGTTTGTGTACACAAAGGCGTTCAACGTGTTCAAGATTCTGGGCTATGTTGGTGTTGGCGGAACGACGCTGGCAATACTCTTTTCGGTCTTTGCCATTCCGTATAACGTGGTGTGGGTACAGCTCATTCTGCTGCTCGCATCAATCGGCGTAATGCTTTACTACGCCCTGCGCGACCGCATTGTTGAGTATTATTACATCGTGCTCTTTGCGTTAGGCTCGGTAGCCTTTTTCTATTCTTCCGACTACGTTCTGAACAACGTTATGCAGCCGCATCAGCAGGCTCGTATCCGTGTGGTTCTTGGCTTGGAAGAAGACCTCTCGGGAGCCGGCTATAACGTTAATCAGGCTAAGATTGCCATCGGCTCGGGCGGACTCGCAGGCAAGGGCTTCCTGAACGGAACGCAGACTAAGTTGAAGTACGTTCCGGAGCAGGATACCGACTTTATCTTCTGCACCGTGGGCGAGGAGGAAGGATTCTGGGGCTGCTCGCTCGTGCTTGTGCTCTACGCCTGCCTCATTATCCGACTGGTTATCATGGCAGAGCGGCAGGTAGACCGCTTCGGGCGGGTTTACGGCTATTGTGTGCTGAGTATCTTCTTGTTCCACCTGTTCATAAACGTCGGAATGGTGCTCGGACTCACTCCCGTAATTGGTATTCCGCTGCCGTTCTTCAGTTACGGCGGTTCGTCGCTATGGGGCTTCACCATTCTTTTGTTCGTATTCTTGAAGATTGACTCCGGCTGGAGTGCAAGTAAAAGATAGATTCTGACGGCATTTTTTCGTTTTCCTTGCAATCGGAAGGCGAAAAAATGCTATTTTTGCATCCGCATTATGAGGGCACTCCGATGGTGTCCGTATCATGTGCTTCTGAACCGCGCATGAATCCCGATGCTGCATTTTTTTCAATTATCAGGATTCATGGCATATTCCACTTTTTTTGACGCAGGCGAGGCTGCCGAACGCATCTCGCATCTTGCAGCACGGCAAAAGTCGTTTCTTTTTGTCGCTAACTTCGAATGTTCCGAGTTCATCATCGTCGAAGAACCGTTGCGTCAGAGCGACGTTCTCTTTGACATTCCGTCGGCTTCGAATGTGAATAAGGACCAGTTTCAAGCGGCTTGTAACGATGATTTTACGTTTCAAGCCGAGTCGTTCGACAGATACAAACGGCGTTTTGACATCGTGGAGGAAGGACTTCATCGGGGCGACTCGTTTCTGACTAATCTCACCGTAAAGACTCCTGTTCAGACGTCGTTGAGTCTGAAGAAAATTTTCATGATGACCGAAGCCCGATATTCTCTCTACGTTCCCAACCGTTTTGTCTGCTTCTCGCCCGAGTGTTTCGTTACGATAAGCGCGGACGGCAGAATCTCAACCCATCCGATGAAGGGGACTATAGATGCCGATATTCCTAACGCCAAGGATGTTATTCTTGCCGACAAGAAGGAGAGTGCGGAACACGCAACGGTTGTCGATTTGTTGCGGAACGATTTGAGCATGTATGCCGAGAAAGTGCGTGTTGAACGCTATCGGTATGCAACCGAACTGCACACCAGTCGCGCGCATCTCTTGCAGATAAGCAGCGAGATAGTGGGGCAGTTGCCAGCAGACTGGCGGCAGAATCTCGGTCGGATAATAACCGATATGCTTCCGGCAGGAAGCGTGTCGGGCGCGCCAAAGCCTCGTACTGTACAACTTATAAGAGAGGCTGAGGAAGAGTCGAGAGGATTTTATGCCGGCGTGTTCGGCTATTTCGACGGCAGCGCGCTGGATAGCGGCGTGATAATAAGATACATAGAACAGGACGACAGCGGACGTAAATTCTATCGTAGCGGCGGCGGAATAACGGCTATGAGCAATGCCCGAAGCGAATACGACGAGGTGATTGAGAAAATCTATCTTCCAATCAGAAAGCCGACTTTCTCAGAGGTTATCTGCATCAACGACGGTAAGACGATGCATCTGCCATATCATCTTAAACGAATGGAAAGGACCGTGCGCGACATATACAATAAACCGCTGTCCGAACTGCATCTCGAAATCCCCGATGATGCGCGAAAAGGGCGGTTTAAATGTCGTGTTGAATATGCCGATGCTATTCGTAAGGTTGAATTTTCGCCATACACGCAGAAGGAGCGGAAAAGCGTTGCCCTTATCTGCGACGACAACATCTGCTACAAGTACAAGAGTACCGACCGCCGTCAGTTGGTGCGCCTTGTGCAGCAAGCCAAGACCGACGATGTTATAATTGTCCGCAACGGGATGATTACCGATGCCAGCTATTGCAACCTTGTCTTCGAGGACTTCGACGGAAATCTTTTCACTCCGTCTGATGCGCTGCTGCATGGCACTTGCCGTCAGCGACTTATCGACGACGGCATGGTGAAGGAATGTCCCATCCGTGCCGATGAACTACGCCGTTACAAAACGGTATATTTCATCAATGCCATGATGGATATTTGTGATGCCCAGCGCATGGCGGTGGCTCAGATTGTCGGTTGTTAGATTCGTCATAACCTACATACCATAAAAACAACTGGCGGAAAGATGAGGCTGCGTGCCTTTATTTTTCCGCCTGATTGGTTTATTTTGCAAGGCTATGCCTTGAGGACATTACCGTTCTGCCGAATT
>JBGUGY010000228.1:0-2744 GCA_045111775.1 Bacteroidaceae bacterium
AGAGCCTAATAAATCGTACTTTCTTTTGTATGATGTAAAGGAGAATAAACAGTTGTTTATGGGCAAGGATGTTCGTCTGCAAAACGAAATAGCATCCTACGGATCTAGCAGGTGGGGTGTCAGTCCGAATGGAGAGAAAGATTTTCATCTTGACGATTTCTTCGAGAAGGTGAAGAAAGAGACTGATAAGGAAATTCAGAAAACGGCAGAATTATTTTCCAAGCATCCGAACTTATCTGGCAGATACAAGACTCTTAGAGAGAATGATCTATATGTGTCGGCAGCATATTCCCTAACGCAGAGTCATTATGTGGCAAATGGCGATTTTTCTGACAAATATCTGAAAATAATAGAGAAACAGTATCTAGAAAAAGTCCGATTGCCTTATTATGCAACTTGGTGCGGTAGGGGTTTGATAGAAGATTATTGCTCAATATTGTATTCTTGGGTTCTGGAGAAAAATACAATGAGTCTAAAAGAAAATCTTGTGATGGCAGAGAAAAACGGCGTTCTGAAACTATCGGCAAACGACTGGGAGGCTGCAGAGAAATATGAAGCCGCTTATCGCGCGTTGCAGAAGAAACAACAAAATGCGTCTGACAGTCTGAAGAAAAAGTTGGAAGGAGAATTCAACGCAAACGACTTTGTTCAGAAGATTAACGAGCTGCTCGACGACAATTACTGGGAGTTCATTCAAAGAAGAGAAATAAAGGGTTTGTCGGAGGAGATGATATGCCGTGGAGTGAGTAAGTCAGTACGCGACGTTATTCTTTCAGATTATTTGTGCAAATGGGTGTTTGGAGGGCAAAGAAAGTCATTGCAGAAAGAAACCCTTGCTCTTGTCGATTCGCTTATTTCAACAGACGGCTACCGCGAATATATTCATGCTATGAATGATAAGTTAGAATGTCTCGACAATATGGCTTTCGACTCAGACTGTCTGAAATCGTCGGACGCAGTTAAGGGCATGACCGACGGCGCAAAGATTCTGAATACGCTTACAAAGCCTTACAGGGGCAAGATAATTCTTATTGATGTGTGGGGTATATGGTGCGGTCCTTGCAAGCTGCAGCTTTCAAAGTCGCAGGAAGAATACAAGCGCCTGAAGCCGTACGATGTGGTGTTTATGTATTTTGCCAGTAATTCGAACGAAAAGGGCTGGAAGAATGTAATAAAAGAGTACAATGTTACGGGCGCAAACGTGGCGCATTATAATTTGCCCGACGCACAGCAAAAATTGCTCGAAGAATATGTCGGTGTGCAAGGCTATCCAACATATCGGCTTATTGACCAGAACGGAAATCTGGTTAAAGTGGAATCAAGGCTATGGGAGCTCGATGAAGTTGAGAATGAAGTAAAGAAATTGTCGCGAAGATAATAATATTTTAAAGGTTTTTAGATTTTTTAGAAGTTCACAGTCGCATTTTTACGGGCGACTGTGAACTCGTTTTTTAGGAGAGGGTTCTTTATTCTGGAACATAGATAATCTCGCCGTTTTCGAGTTGGTAGGCAACTCCTACGCGCTTTCCCTTGTTGCCGTCTTTCGAAGACTGGTCGTCAGACGGAGTGTATTTGTTTATCTGTTTTCCTTCCTTGGTTATAATCTCCATGTTTTCCTTACCCGGATTCTTTACCATCGTAAAGTCCTCGCTGCTGAACATCTCGGTCATGTTAAACCGCGTAACCAAGGCAACCATCAGCGCTACGGCAAAAACCATTGCAACATCGAACAGGTTTGACACCGTAGACATCGGGTCGTCTTCCTCGTTATTCTTTAACAGTCTGTGGCGCATATTTTTACTTTTTTAGGATGTCTGAAAGATATTCAAGATTGGTCATGTCTTGCAGATACCAGCGTTGCTTTACCTGCTGAGTAACGTAGCCGATGGCAGCAGCAACCAGTCCTGTAACCGTTGTGGCGAAGGCAACCTGCATGTTGCGCGCCATAGACTCGATGTCGCCTGATGCAAGTCCAGCAAGAGCCGGTCCCATCGGGATGAGAGTTCCCATAAGTCCGAGCATCGGACCGAGTTTGGATAGCATCTTGCACGTTGCGATGTCCTTGTCGGCAGCAATTTCGAATTCGGCAAGCAAGCGTTTAACCTCGGCATAGTTGTCCTTGTTTTCAATCATCTTCTTTACGAAAGAAACGACAAGCATATCGCTCTTTTTAGGCAGATTTGCCGTAACGCTGTCGATGTTTTCTGAAGTGATGCCCGTAAGAGCCTTTCTTATCTGCGCAGCCGACTTGCGTATTGCCAGATACTGTCCGAAGAAACTGCCTATGAGTAGCAGCGAACGCAGAAAAAGAAGGATAAGCGCAACGATTACAGGAACAAGCAACCCTGTGCTTATCCAGTAGAGAATATCTGAAATTATTTCCATAATGATGTTTATTTTTTATTAGTTTGATTTTCTGATTTTATATTGTCTGATGAGGAAGCCTGCAACTCCGCACACAAGGGCGATAACTGCGAAAGTGCCCAATGCCGCCCATTCTATCGGGTCGGAGCCTTTGAACGTTGTTGAGCCGTTAACCGTGGCTATTATGCCGAGAATTAGAATCATCGAAGCACAGAGAAAAAGAATCTCGAGCCTCAGCGGTTTTTCGGGCAGCAGAAAGCGCATGGCGTATGCTCCGGCAGGCATCAGAAGAAAGACAAATGCCGCCATTGTCCATGCAACGAGCGAGAAACTAACCCCTGTGAAGGCATATACAGCCTGAATTAGCGCATAAAATAGTA
>JBGUGY010000229.1:0-3909 GCA_045111775.1 Bacteroidaceae bacterium
ATATTTCTGTTCAGCTTTTATTCCTAAAATTACTTAGCAGGAGCATTCTGAGCAGGTGCGCTCTGTGCTGGAGCATTCTGTGCAGGAGCCGATGGCATTGCTGGAATGTTGTTAGGGTTTACGTTACTGCTCTCGGTAGCCTGCTTTGTCATGACTGAGCTTTCGCCGGGTGCAGATGGTAAGCTGTATGCAGCAAGAACACTGATGACAACCATAAACGCAGCAAGGAACCATGTGATATTTTCCAAACCGCTCTTAGTGTTGCGTACGCCAAAGATTGCGTTTGAGCTTGAGAAGCTTGATGCCAAGCCGCCGCCCTTTGACTCTTGAATACATACAACAAAGCACATTATAACGGCTGCTAATACAATCAAAACAATTAAAAATACGTATAACATTTCTTATAAATTATTTACTGTTAATAATCAGTTTTTCTAAAAATCTTATTTGGTCTGCAAAGTAACGATTTTTTTTTGGATATTTCAAACTTAATTGCTGAATAATTTTAAGAGCTTTGTCATATCTGTGCTGTTTTATATAGATTTTCGCCAAAGTTTCGGTGAAAAACTTATCATCAGCACTTTCGTTCACCCCGTCGGGCGCATTTTGCTGCGCATCGTCGTCGGACTGAACGAATGAAATCGTCTTCTTTTTAGGCTCTTCGGCAATCATCGGCATATCGTCCTGAACGGATGCCGATGCAGCCTCCTCTTCAGCGACAAGAGCCTCATCCTCAGAGTCGGCATTGCTGCTGAATTTTGGCAGAACGTGCTTAGGCTTTCTGCGAGGCGCACCAATGTCGAGTATCAGACGCTCATCGCCCTTCTTTATAAAGTCGTCGATAAGGTTCTGTCCCTGCATCTTGTTGGCATCGCCCTCGCCTTCCTCGGGCTTTATGTCGTCGAGTTGCTTGAGGTACGATACATAATCGGTTGCCAAATCTATCGGCTTCGTCTCGTTCTTCTCCTCTCGCCTATCTTCTTTTTCCTCCGGAAGACTGTCGAGGAACACGTCGATAAGCGACATGGTACGGTCTACCGACAATCCGCCATCGGCAACCGAAGTTTCCTCGCTCTTGAACTTCGGAATTATGTAGTTTGCGCCCTCAACGAGCATGAAAAGCTGGCGGCGGTCGTTTACATATAGTGCCGCCTTTCGCAACTCATCGCCAAACGACGAGTCGTGAAGAATGTACAGATTCTTGAGCAGCAGCAGACGAGCCGTCTGATAGTACGGATAGCGAGCCAGCAAGCCTCTCAACTCGAACAGCGAGTTGCGGTCGAGTCGTTCGGGGTGACTTATGTATTCTGTCAAATCTGTCATTGTGCTACCAGTTTGCTACCGTTGCGTTAAAAATCTGATTCGTTATATCCTTAACCATTTGGTTCACCAGGTCGTCCTGAACAGATGTGAGAGGCTGAGACGAATCGTATGTCTGCGAGGCACTAAACGTGCGCTCGAAATCCTCGGAATGATTGCTGTTGTTGACAAAGCGCACGTTGACGGTCATCTTCAGCTCAACCTGAGACGAATATCCGTCGGCAGATACCGATTTGTTAGACTGAGTGTATTCGGTAATCTCTCCGCTTATCTGCAAGTCGCCGTTTCGCCTTACCTGCTGAAGGCGAGTCTTCTTGCTATACTCATCGACCAGCTCGTTGTTGAAGATTGACGCCATAGGAGCCCACACATAGGCTGCACGGTTTGGGAACGTGGCAATGCTTATGGTCTTTGTCTTTGTATAATCTATTGAAGAACCATTGAACTTGTACGACACGCTGCACGCCGCCACCAGAGGCAGCACGAGCATGAAAATCAGTTTGACGATATTCTTATTCGAGACCATATTTCTTAATTTTACGATAAAGCGTGCGCTCCGACATTCCAAGAGCGTCAGCCACTATTTTTCTGCGATTGTGATGCTTGCGAAGGGCATCCTCAATCATCTTCTTCTCAGCCTGTTCAACAGCCGAATGTGCGCCTTCCGAAGGCTCTACGTCCTCGACATCAATCCAGTCGGACGAACCGTAATCGCTGCTGCTCGGCGTTACCACCGGAATATCCGTAGTAAGGTGCTTTGGCGCAGGCAGACTTGCCGGAACCTTTGCCACGCCGTCAGATTTATGCGGCTGTCCGCCCTCGAGTTCGGCAACGCGGTTGCGAAGGTCGGCAACCTGCTTACGGAGTTCGTAGATGAAGCCGTAAATCATGTCGCGCTCCTCGCTGAACGAGTGTTCCTCCTTCTTGTTATGGTTGATGTCGAGCACCTCGGTTGTCTCGGAATCTTCGGGAACATAGCGTTTCAGCACCTCGAGAGTGATGCGACGTTCTTCGGATACGACCGAAATCTGCTCAACCAGATTGCGGAGTTGGCGCACGTTTCCCGGCCATTTGTAAGCCAAAAGGAGCGGCTTGGCATCTTCTGAGAGCTGCACGGGCGGCATGTTGTACTTCTCAGCCACGTCCATGGCAAACTTCATGAAGAGCTTTATGATGTCGTCGCCTCGCTTGCGCAAAGGCGGAATGAAAATCGGAATCTGGTTAAGGCGGTAGAACAAATCCTCGCGGAAGCGTCGCTCGCTTATCGCCTTCTGGAAGTTGACGTTCGTTGCGGCAACTATTCTGACGTTAGTCTTGCGCACAACATCCTCGCCCATCCTTATGTATTCGCCCGTCTCGAGCACGCGCAACAGTCGGGCTTGCGTAGCCATAGGCAGTTCGCCCACCTCGTCGAGGAAGAGCGTTCCTCCATCTGCCGAGCCGAAATAGCCCTCTCTGTCCTGAAGTGCGCCCGTAAACGAGCCTTTCTTGTGTCCGAAGAGCTCGGAGTCAATCGTACCTTCGGGAATAGAGCCGCAGTTTACCGCCATGAACTTTTTGTGTCGGCGCGCGCTGTTGTCGTGAATCAGTCGCGGTATAACCTCCTTACCCGAACCGTTCTCGCCTGTAATAAGCACAGACAAATCGGTTGGGGCAACCTGCAGAGCCATGTCTATCGCCCTGTTCAGTTCTTCACAGTTTCCTATAATGCCGTATCGGGCCTTATTCTTCTGTATTTCCGAAGTATTCATTACCGCAAAATTCTTTAAAAGCGTACAAAGGTAAACAAAATAAAAAAGAAAAACCACATATAGGCTAAAAAAAAGTCCCGACACAGAAAAATCTGCATCGGGACAAACGATATGTTAACAAAAGAGTTTCGGATTAGTCAATCTCCTCGTCAGCCTCGTAGCCGCCCATCTCGCGGATAGCGTTCTTGAGCATTGTGTACTGCTGGAACAAGTGGTTAACAGGAACCTCGCCCTTAGTGTAGTCGTGCATTGGGCTCTTGAGGAAGAAGCTCAAGAAGCGCTGTATGCCGAACTTGCCTGCGCGTGCTGCCAAGTCGCTCAACAATACCAAGTCGAGGCAAAGAGGAGCGGCAAGGATAGAGTCGCGGCAGAGGAAGTTAATCTTAATCTGCATTGGATAGCCCATCCATCCGAAGATATCGATGTTATCCCAGCCTTCCTTGTTGTCGTTGCGTGGAGGATAGTAGTTGATGCGCACCTTGTGATAGTAGTCGGTATACAAATCAGGCTGCTCCTCTGGAACAAGGATTGATTCGAGAGTAGAAAGCTTTGAAACCTCCTTTGTGCGGAAGTTAGCTGGCTCGTCGAGTACAAGACCGTCGCGGTTGCCAAGGATGTTTGTTGAGAACCATCCTGCAAGACCAAGGCAACGAGTACCGATGATTGGAGCGAAACCGCTCTTTACAAGAGTCTGGCCTGTCTTGAAATCCTTACCAGCGATAGGCATCTTAGTCTGCTCTGCCAACTCCCACATTGCAGGAATGTCGACAGTTGTGTTAGGAGCACCCATGATGAATGGAGCGCCTTCCTTCAATGCTGCATAAGCGTAGCACATAGA
>JBGUGY010000230.1:0-5898 GCA_045111775.1 Bacteroidaceae bacterium
GTACACAACAAACGGCAGGTATTATCCTCATTAAGCACATAGAGACCTATCACATCCCTACCATCCGCATCCTTTCCTTCCAAATGACGATAGACATCCTTATCAGTAAGTAGCGAGAACTGACGATTAGGGCAATCAGCGCATTTATATCTCTTTTTATCGCAAAGTGAACTCCATTCATTTTGACATACAGGCTGATAGCCCGCTTTCCCGCTTGTCTTGCTATACCATCTACGAGCAAAAACGTCAGCACGACCTTTGAACAGGCTTCGGAACAATTCAACTTTCTCTTGAAGTGACAATCTTCGCATAGCAGTAGGTTTCTGAGGTAATGGCATGACCTTCTCACCAAGCCTTTTCCTTAGCTCAGCATTCTCAGTTTCCAACTCCCTGATGCGTTCAAGTAGCCGTGCGCGTTCCGTTATGAATTCCTGATACTGTTGTGAAGACATACTATCATCAAAATAATGGAGATTTGCGGTTATATGCAACGTTGCTTAATCCATATATTATGCTCCAAATTCTGCGTAAACATTTTGTTGTACTCACTTTAGTGCATATCAAACAGATTCCAATTCCGGTAATATCACAGACTTCTCACCATGTTGGTTTTGAAGGAACATACAATAATAAATAGGCAAATAGGTTACACCCTTTTTCGTAAAAATCTCGCGCTTGTTGGAAAAGACAATAGCACGATTTATTCCGTAATCAGGCGTTTCGAGGAAATTCGTGAGTGCACTATGCTCTGTATAGTCCTTTCCTGATTTTATCTCTAAAGGAAGAACAGTCAATCCATCATAATCATCAACCAAGAAATCCACCTCGCCTTTTTTCTTGTTGTCGTAATAATGCAATTTGAAATTATGGGCAGCAAGTTCTTGTGCAACAACGGACTCATACACAGTACCAAGATTGATGCTCTTGATGTCTTGCAATACCGCATTAACGTTCAATTCATAAAGAATATTGGTCAATAGTCCGACATCGTTAAGATATAGCTTAACCAACTTCTTTTGATCTGACTCTGCAAGTGGAAAGCGGGGATTACTGATAGCCGACACTTCTAAAGCAACACCTGAATTTGTCAGGTATTCAAACTCATCTGCATAATCAGAAAAGGTTTTGCCAACCTTTCCTTCTATATTCTTATATACAATACGTTTCTTTTTGTTTTCCAGATTGCTGGGGATAAGATCATATATCTTACGAATCTTCAGTTTGTGCTCTTCATCATATTGTGAAGCATCAATGCGATAGAGATTGTGAATATCCCTATGTGTCTGTCTGACTCGCACCATATTTCTGTCAACCAGATAATTATTTATTGCTTCAGGCAACCCCCCGACAAGCAGGTAGTATTGAAAACGCTTTAACAGAATATTATGCGTGCTTTCATCTAAAGCTTTTTTGTCAAGAAAGCATTGACGTATGTTTTCTATCCACTCCTTGCCAATACCTGTAGCCCATAGGAACTCCTCAAAGTCAAGAGGGAACATCTGCGCAATAGTAACACTTCCAAGCGGTACAGAAGGTGTTTCCGATAAGGCTACACCTAATTGAGAACCACTTGCTATAAAACGGTAGCGTGACTCCTGATTGAGAAACTTTAGCATAGTCATCAAATGAGGATAACTTTGAATCTCATCCAAGAAAATCAACGTATCTGTTTTGTCCCCCAAAGGCTCTGAATAATAATTGCTCAACCGCATATACAGGTCATTGGTCGTATTAACATCGGCAAAAACCTGATCACCTTCCTTATCTTCTTTAAGGTTAATCTCAACGAAATGCTTAAATAGGTTTTGACCGACATAACGAATAAGATAAGACTTGCCTATCTGCCGAGCACCATTAACGAGCAGAATCTTATTAGACTCTTCCATAAGGAAGCTAGTCAAAAATGAAGTGAATTTTCGTTCAAGCATAAGTATATCATTTGAATCCGCTACAAAAATACATCAAATAATTCATTTCACTCAAAAAAATCCACTTATTCCGATATTTTAACGCTACTTTTACCAACTTATTCCGTTTTTCTAATTACAAATATAGCCACTTATTCTGTTTTTTAAGTCACATTTTTGCTTACTTATTCCTTTTTAGTCTGTCTAATCTGAAATTCCTTGGTTCAAGCCCAAGCTGGTCCACGATGTTTTTTTCGGATTACCTCCTCCAAAGAATCCCAACAATTATCATAAGATAGCCAATCAGACATAGAATCGGAGCGATGACGATTATGCGGAACGAAAAAATTTCGGGATTGAAAGATTGTTCGGTACTTCCTGAACTGAGCATCAGAAGATAGCCTGCGAGGATTACAACACACGATGCCATGATGATTCGTCTTCTGTTTAGTTTGCCGAGGAAACGAGCCTCAACCTTTCTGATATTGTTTGATGTGAGATTCATATTGTTTACTGTATTGATGATAGATTTTTGTTCTGTCGAATTGTTTTGCAACTGCGAGTGTCCAGTCCATTGTCTGCGCCCATGAATACCATGTCTGGAAAGAACCCGAACGACGCGAAGGGACAATCGTCTCAATCCATGTGAGCCACTCGTCGGAACGGCGCAACAGACTGCACACGATTTCGTCTCCCTGCTCGGGCTGATTTGCCATGTAGAAACATCGTGCCATAGAAAGAGCCGATTCGGTATAAGGTACATTTTCCTGCGGCATCTCTTGCTGCCATTTGCGACACACGGCAACTGCCCGTCTGATATCTCCACGATTCAGAAGCGAGTCGATGAGCACGCCCATAACAAACTGATGCATATCCGCCATGCGTCTTACGTCCTCATCAACATAGATTCCCTTCGTTTTAAGGCCTCCAAAGCGGAAACGATGCATGACGTTTTCGTAAAGTCTTTCAACATCAACTTGCTGGTCGGCAGATGTTGGCGAGACGCGATAAGCCAGCCCCTCAAGCACAAGATGATCGCGGAGGAAAGGCACGTAGTCAGAGCCCAAACCTACAGTTATGTAAATGGGACGATTCCAGTCGGCTCTCGACAGCATTTCAAGTACCATCAAGTCGTTTTTATACAAAATTTTCTTTTCTTTCAGAGAAAGAGCCATCGTACCCGAAGCGGAAGTGACGGTTACGCTATCGGTCGGAACACATTGCATCTCAGCCTCATCGCTAAGTATCCATTTGTTGATGATATTCTTAAGTTCGAACGGCTCTTTGCCAAAAGCCTCAACGGCTTCGTCGGGATGATGCTTCATACATTCCTTCACCTCGTTTTTCCATTCAGGACGAACGCACACATACTCACGTTTTCCTTCATGATAATCCTCATGATGCCAATTTATTGGCAAGGCTGGCGAGTCGTAGGCTGGTCGCTTCATCTGGTCGATATACCAATCAGTCTGGAGATATTCCATATTGCAGACTCGCGTATCGGTTCGGAAGCCCTCGACCTCTTGATTATACCAAAGCGGAAATGTCTCGTTGTCACCGCTTGTCAGGATGATTGGATTTCCTTCGCGTTGCATACTTTCGAGATAGTTTGCCCCGAAATCGCGACACATATAACGGTCTGAGCGATCATGGTCGTCCCAAGTCTGACCGACCATCTGCAACGGCACAAGCAGACAAATGATTGCGCCAACAATCGCAGCCGTCAAATCCTTGTTTTTAAGCAATTTCTGAAGAAATGCGATGATGCCTCCCACTCCCACCCCAATCCAGATAGCAAAGGCGTAGAAAGAGCCAGCATAGGCATAGTCGCGTTCTCGCGCCTGAAGCGGCGTCTGATTTAGATAGATAACAATAGCGAGCCCCGTCATTACAAACAACAGCGCGACAATCAGCAACTGATGTCTGCCCTCGCCCCGTTTGCGCCATTGCCAGACTATTCCAGCCAAGCCAAGAATGAGCGGCAACGCATAGAACACGTTGCGTCCCTTGTTCTGCACCAAATCCGAAGGCTGTTTCGACGTGTCGCAACCCAGCAGCCAGTCGTCTATCCATCCGAAGCCAGTTATCCAATTACCATGCTCAACCTCGCCGTGTCCTTGAATATTGTTCTGCCGTCCGACAAAGTTCCAGAGGAAGTAGCGCCAATACATGAAATTCACCTGATAAGTCAGAAAGAAGCGTAGATTCTCGCCCATTGTAGGCATGCCGTTCTTCTTCTCAACCCCGTTCATCCAACCTTCGTAAGCCTTGGCATGACGGGCAGAATACATTCGCGGGAAATGCATATTACTCTTGTAAACCGCCTGCGTGTCGTGGCGAATAACGTCGTACCGATGTTTAGCAGAATCGGCTGTCGGTCGGTAGATGGCTCTGCCCTCTTCGTTCTCAGCCTCATAGTCAATCTCGCTGCAATAGGCAGGGCCGTAGAAAAGCGGAGTGTCTCCGTATTGTTCCCGACTCAGATAACTTCCCAACGAGAAGATATTTCCGGGCGCATTTTCGCACATCGGCATATTGGCATTAGCCCGAATAAAGATGACTCCGTAGCTGCTGTAGCCTGCCAAAATCATCAGAAGGCAAGCCAGCGACAGCTTCAGAATCCTCCGCCGAGCCCTATAATACGCAAAGATGAGCGTTCCCGTCAGCAGGATAATATAGAAGATGAGCCCCGTGTTGTACGGACAGCCTATCACATTTGTAAACAGCAGTTCGAACCATCCGCCTATCTTCACCACTCCGGGAATGAGACCATAGAGAATGGTGCCCACCAACAATCCACCAGCCACGAGCGTCTTAATGATTCCGAATTTTGTGACGCGCTTGGCTCTTCGGAAATAGACAACGAACGACATCGCCGGCAGGCAGAGCAAGCAAAGCAGATGCACGCCGATAGAAAGTCCCGTAATGTAGGCAATAAGAATAATCCATCGGTCGCCCTGCGAAATGTCGGCTTCGTCCTCCCATTTCAAAATTAGCCAGAACATCAGAGCCGTCAGGAAACTGGAAAAGGCGTAGACTTCAGCCTCAACGGCCGAGAACCAGAACGTATCGCTGAAGGTGTAAGCCAACGCTCCCACCACGCCGCACGCCTCGATATTGACGGTATTTGCAATAGTCAGACTATCATCAGAATGGCATACCAGCCTTCTGACAAGATGCGTGATTGTGAGAAACAAGAAGAAGATGCAGCCTGCACTCAGAAGAGCAGACAGTCTATTCACCATCAGAGCAACTTGCGAAGGGTCTTTGGCAAACTGCGAGAATAGATTTGCCGCCAACATAAAAACCGGTGCGCCCGGCGGATGCCCGATTTCCATTTTATATCCACATGCGATGAATTCCGGGCAATCCCATAAGCTTGCCGTCGGCTCTACGGTCAGACAATAGACAACAGATGCTATGGCAAAAACGAGCCACGCCATGCATGTGTTGATTTTCGAAAATTTTGTTTGTTTTATCATACCTCGTTCGTTTTTCCGACAAAGCTAACAGCAAGAGCGCGAACAAGGCTCAAAAACTTCCTGACATTTGTCTGACATTTATCCGACAGAAGTCCATCATCTTGATTCTCAATCACTAAAACAAAGTTGTATAATGACTCATTTTTACCACAAACATCCGATTTTGTCACAAATCATAATCCGTAACAATATGCAAAATGAAGAATTATTATGCAAGTAAAAGGTCCAAAAGCGACTTTTTAGGCATAAAATAGCTTCGAGGTAGCAAGAGGATAGCAAGACGATAGTAAGTAGGTAGCAAGTAGGTAGGAAGGGGAACTGCATATCGATGCAAAAACGAAAGCCGAAAGATAATTATCCCCATAGCACCAGCAAGCGTTCGTTTTCTTCGGGATGCCTTCGGGATTCGTTCGGGTTTTCATGTCTGCAAGAAGAACAATCAACGGTCGGTAAACTGTCATTTACTTTCCATTACAATCCAATACAAAAATGTAATAAGATTGTAACAC
>JBGUGY010000231.1:0-2629 GCA_045111775.1 Bacteroidaceae bacterium
TAGTAGATATGCAGCAAGGCTCTACTTCGCTGATTCAGAGAAAGTTCTCTATCGGATACAACCGTGCCGGAAGAATCATGGACCAGCTGGAGAAAGCCGGAATCGTTGGTCCTACTCGCGGAGCAAAACCGCGTGAAGTTCTGTGCGTTGACCAGACCGACCTCGAAATGCGACTTTCGAACCTAAATATTTAACAAGAAAGTATAACTTTTAAAATCATGAAAAAAATAACATCAACACTATTTTTACTACTTTTTGCCGTTGCCACACTATTCGCACAGCAAAGCAACAATCAGGCTGTAAAGCTCTTAGACAAAGCATCATACGCATTTACAAGCGCAGGAGGCGTTAAAATAGGATTCTCCATCAGCGCGCCGTCGGGCAGCCTCAGCGGAACACTAAAACTGAAGAACAGCAAGTTCTACCTCTCAACGCCGCAGATGGAGGTGTGGTTCAACGGAAAAACACAGTGGAGCTACGTAAAGGCAAACGAGGAGGTGAACGTGAGCAATCCCGATGCCGACGAACTTCAGCACATCAACCCTTACGCCTTCCTGAATCTGTACAAAAACGGATACACTTGCACAATGGGCAAGAAAAAGGCTTACAGCAGCCGAAAGATTAACGAGGTTATTTTGACGGCGCAAGACAAGAAAGCATCGCTGAAAACCATAAACATCTATCTCGATGCCAAGACCAACAACCCTCTTTTCGTTTCTATGCAGACAAACAAGGGCACTACGAACATCAAAATCAGTTCGTACTCGGCAAAGCAGAACTTCAGCGACACGCTTTTCAACTTCAACAAACGCAAATATCCAAAAGTTGATGTTGTCGATTTAAGATAACGAATCGGCACATCAGCCTTAAATAACGACTAATGATTATGAATTTCAGACGAAACTGGCAAATCTACAGAACAGTACAAGAGCTGAACAACAAGTCGGAAAAGCGCAATCCTATGTTCGAGAAGAACAAACTTGCACTATTCCTCATCCTGCTCACTCTTGCGTTTTATGTCGTCTACCTTTTTGTGATAGGACTTGTAATGCTGCCCGGAATTCTTACCGAATGTTTTCCGGGAATGGAACCGTATCACATGTTGCACCGCGGAATGGTTGTCTTACCGACGATTGATTTCTTCATCAGATACATGTTTCAGCAAACGCCGTCGCAGCAAGTAAAGCCGTTCAGCCTGCTGCCAATAAGTCGCGACACCATTATAAAGTGCTATCTCGTAAAAGATGCAACCCGACTTTACAACTGCTTCTGGTTCTCGATGCTTCTGCCATTTGCCTGCGTAACCATCTTTAAGTTCTACGGCTTCAGCGGAATCATCGGATTCCTGTTGGGCTGGTGGATGCTTTTCGCCATCAACAGTCTGTTCTACCTTCTTTGCCGAACCCTTAGCAAGCATCACATTCTGTGGATTTTGCTTCCAATAGCAACATTTGCAGCCTTGTGCGCCGTCTCATTCTGTTTAGATTTTGTTGGCAGACTGCTCATAGATTTTGGCGAAGGCTTCATTCTGTGGAATCCAATTTCGTTTCTCATTCTGATTCTGATAATCGGCTCTGTTTTCGGCATAAACATTAAGGTTCAGAGATATTTCATGCTCGATGAATTGGCAGGAAACACGAAGGAAAAGTCGCTGAAAAAAGTGAATACACTCACATTCTTTGACCGCTGGGGCGAGATTGGCGAATATCTGAAACTCGAAGTCAAGAGCGCGATGAGAAACAAGGCTATCCGAAAGATGTATATCTCGGCTCTCTGCATCGTCGTTATATTCACGATTCTGCTCGGACTTTCATCGGTCTACGATGGCATCTCGTTCATGTCCGACTTTATCGGACTGTACTGCTGCACGGTTATCGGCACAATGACGCTAACCGGAATAATGGGCGTTGAAGGCAACTATATCGACGGACTTATGGTACGAAAAGAAAGCATCTACTCGCTTCTGCGTGCAAAATACTATTATCAATGCTGCATCGCCATATTTCCGTTTCTGATTATGTTAGTGCCAGTTTTCATGGGAAAGCTCGAAATCCTTACGCTTCTGTCGTATCTTTTTGCAACCATCGGACTGGTCTTTCCGTCGATGTTCAGCCTTGCCATAATAAATAAGGAGACACTTCCTCTCAACAACATACTCACGGCAAGCAACCGAAACAACAAATACATTCAGATGCTTGTTTCGCTCGGCTCGTTCTCCGTTCCAATTATCATCTGCCGAAGCATAAACGCGCTTACCGACAGCAACGCCGGCTACATTATTATGCTCGTCGCTGGTCTGGCAAGCACTATTCTGCACCGCCGATGGCTGACATTCATCTACCGCCAGTTTATGAAACGCAGATACGAGAATCTTGAGGGCTTCAGAAAGACAATAGCAAACTAAAAAACTGAAATTATGAAGATTAGAATTAAAGACATAAAAAAGACATTCGGCGAGAAGATTGCCGTAGACATTCCTGATTTTACCGTGAACGACGGGGTAATTCTCGGACTTGTGGGCAACAACGGAGCTGGAAAGACGACGCTTTTCAGAATGATTCTCGACCTGATAAAGCCTAACGAGGGCGAAATAAGCATCAGCGGAACTGTTCCGGCTGATGAGGAAGGC
>JBGUGY010000232.1:0-5656 GCA_045111775.1 Bacteroidaceae bacterium
CACATCATGGCGGTACAGCAGATTTCCGATGAGCGTGAGCAGAAGCTGTAGGTTGAACGGCTTTGTTACATACGCATCGGCATTAGCCTGCAAGCCTTCGAGCCTGTCGCGATCTGAAGCCTTGGCGGTGAGCAGGATGACAGGAATATGACTTGTTCGCATGTTGTTTCTGATGCGCTTGCAGAGTTCTATTCCGTCGATGCCCGGCATCATGATATCGCTAACCACAAGGTCGGCTCCCTCGCGCGAGATAATCTCGTAAGCCTGCTCTCCGTCGCCGCAATCAACAACGTTGTAGAGGGCGGCAAGTTCCTCGCAAAGGAACGAGCGGATTTCCTCGTCATCGTCGACAATAAGGACTTTCTTTCTACTTATTGTCTGAACTACATTATTGTTGCGAGCCAAGCCGTCATCATCTTTCGCAGTATTTCGTTCTGCAACGGCATCGTCGTTATATGCAACTTCCTCTATCTTCTCCTCATCTTTCTTTCTCACTTCCAGTTCCTTAGGGCTGAAAGCATCTTTTCCGAGAGGCAATTCGATGGTGAATCTCGTACCCTTTCCGCTCGGATTATCGCTCACTCCTACCGTTCCATGATGCAGTTCTACGAGCGATTTTACGAGATTAAGTCCAATGCCCGTGCCTTTTATGTGCTTTTCGTTGTTTACCTGATAGAATCGCTTGAAGATATTCTCCTTTTCCTCGGCTGGGATACCAATTCCATTGTCGGTTATGCAAAGGCGGAGCGCACCCTCGCGGAAGAAGTCGCTCGGAGCGATTGTCTCCCACGAAACATCAATGCTACCCTCGTCAGCCGTGTACTTAAAGGCGTTACTCAGAATGTTGAGCACGATTTTCTCGAAGCTGTCTACATCGAGCCACATTCTCGTGTTCTCCTCGGTCATGTCGTTCATGCAGAGGGTTATGCGGCGTGTTTCGGCAACGTCGTTCATGCTGTTCACAATTGAGCGGATTACGTTGCTCACAGGCACTTCGGCACAATGAATCTCCATCAATCCTCGGTCAATCTTGCGAAGGTCCATAATCTGGTTTGTAAGACTGAGCAGGCGACCGACATTTCGGTTTATAATCTGATACAAGCGAGTGCGCTCAGGAGCGTTATCAACCTGCATAAGTTTCTGCAAAGGCGTAGAAATGAGAGTGATAGGCGTGCGAAGGTCATGAACAAGATTCATGAAGAACTGGATTTTGCCCTCGTTTATATCCTTCTCGCGCTTCTCCTGAAGCATTCTGTCGCGCAGCGCACGACGGCGGTTCACCTCGTTCATCAATATATATGCGATGAATGCGATGAGCATCGCCCACAATATGATTGCCCACCAGCGCAAGAACCACGGATATTCGACCATGAAGGACGTCTCGGTAACGTCTGAATCAACGCCGTCGATTGTGGTCTTGGTGTAGAGCGTATGATTTCCGTAGCCTACATTATTAAATGTGATGCGGTTCACACCAACAGGAAGCGTTTCCCAGTCGCCATTGTCAATGCGATAGCTGTAAACCACACGGTATGTCATGTAAAGCGGACGCGTTGCAAGTTCGACCGAGAAAGACGATGTGTTGCTTGGCAGAACAAACTCGCCTTTTTCGAGCGGCAGAATGTTATTCTCGCCCGATTTCACGCCAACAACCCTGACAATGCAACTGCTGTGGCTCTTCTTGATGTCGGCTGGCGAGAACGCCGTGATGCCGTTGATGCCGCCAAACCACAGTCTGCCGTCAGAACTTACCATCGAAGCATTCTTATAGAATTCGTTGCCCTGAAGTCCGTCGCGCATGGTGTATGTCTCAAGCGAATTGTTCTTCAGGTCGAGGCGCATAAGTCCGTTCGCGCTACTCATCCACAAGCCGCCTTCGCGGTCGGGCTGAGCGGCATAGATAGTGTTGCCGACAAGTCCTTGTTTTCCAGCGAAATCCTGAATTTTATTCTTAGCTATATCATACAGAACCAAGCCTTTGTTTGTCGAGAATGCCACCACATCCTGCGACACACGCGAGATGCTGTTCACGATATACTTTTGCAGAATGGTCTTTGCAGTTTTCTGCGGGTCGGCAGTCTTGAACATCACCACACCGTTGTATGTTCCGGCAAAAATCATGTCGGTCTTCTTGTCGTAGTATATCGAAGTGCTCCATGCAGCCGAATATTTATTCAGGCATGTCTCCATCTGCCGTTTCTGCTCGTTGTATTTCAGGATACCGTTTCCCATAGAGGCAGCCCATAGCTGACCGTGCGCATCCTCGGTATATCCGAATACGCTTATCTGCTTTATGCTCTTGCCCTCGAACGGACAATAGCTGCACTCACCCGTCTGCAAGTTTACCGTTCCGAAGCCCTGATTGTACGAGCCGAACCAAACGTTGTGCTTCGAATCCTCGAAGAGCGAGCCCATAGTAGATGGCAGTCCGTTAGGCACGGATGTGTTTACGTTGAACTTTCGGATAACCTTAAAGTCGGGCGTGAATCCGTAGAGTCCGCCATTGTCGGTAGCCGTCCAAATCTCACCCGAATGGGTCTGAATGATAGAAGTTACGCATCTGTCGCCAATGAAATCATATTTCTGCGAGCGGTGACCGATATACTGGAAAGGCACAGAGTATGACGATGCCATGAACACGCCCTTCTGATAAAGAGCCATCCATATTTCGCCCTGCTTGCTTATATATAACGAATGTGCCTTCTGCGAAGCGATATCGATAAAAGGGTCGTCGAACTGATGAGAGACGATGAAATGGTGCGAGAGACAGTCGAAGAAACGCACTCCCACTCCGTCTGTTGCCACGCACAGCGTGAATGTACCCGGAATAGCCTTAACGTCGCGCACCTTCAGAAGGCTCTCTGTTCCCTCAACCAAGTCGAACTTGTCGGTAAGTTCGTTGTAGATGTAGAGACCAGCCAACATACTGCCGGCATAGAGTTTGCGGTCTGGACCGCAGCAAAGCGAGCTGAACGCGCTGTCGTGGTTATTGCTGCTGCCAACAGGCACAAGCTTGCCTTCGAGGTTTATACGGCATACCTTGTAATGCTGAATAACCCACTTTCTGCCGTTGCTGTCTTCGAAGAAGCGGTGCAGCACGCCCACCTTACCCGTTACTTGGTTTGGCTTAACGTGCGGAACATCGTTTTCATCCACGTCTATTGTGAAGCACTGCTCGCCAGCCACCACAAGACTGCCGTCTTGCAGCAATTCAAGCTGGTTTACATTGCACGAGTTTATGCCTTGTTTTTCATCTATCAAAAGAGGTGTAAAATCGTTCGTAAGCGGTCTGAACATCTGTACGCCCACCGTGGTTCCCACAAACACGTGTCCGCGCTTGTCTACACACACGCAACGCACAAAGTTATCTTGTATCGAATTGGGATTTCCGTGTATCTGTTTGTATGTTACGAAGCTCGAACCATTGTAGCGGCACAATCCGTCTTCGGTGGCAATCCACACCATTCCGTCCTTGTCCTCGGTTATACAGTTGACTAATGAGTTTGGCAAATCATAGTCAGAGGTGAACAGCATATTAAATTGCGCGTACGTTGGTAAAACAATACAAAATAGTAATATTAAGACGCTTAGTTTTTTCAGGGTATTCATAATAAATGTGACAAATGACAGCGTAAATTACGCAGTATTTTTCCAAATTCACAAACTTTTTTATGAAAAATGTGTCATTTTACGAAAAATTTATATTTAACGCCCCCTTATTGTAAGAAAAACAACATGAAAACTCAAAAAATACACAAATAAGCCGGCTACTAGAGCAAAGCAAAGATACATTTCTTAAAATATACAATAAGCACACACACGGCTTTTGTTACAGCATTTGTTACATTGAGAGTCCAATCCCACCCAAAAGCCATTTTTATCCAAAGAAAGTTCATGTAAATGTTAAAAAAGTATTCTTACTGCCCGGCGAATATTGAAATCCATTCACACCGCCCAGACTTGTTTTTCACAATCAACCAGACCCATTTTGGCAAAACAATACGATATGAAATTCACCGAATAGTACCTCGGTAACACCGAATGTAACAAATGCAAAAATATGCAGAAAAGATTTTGTAAAACGAAAAAATCCCTGCAAAAGCATCAGTTTTTCACGACTGAAGCCTTGCAGGGATTAAACCTACTTACTAACGGAAAGAGCCGTCAGTAAAACCTATTCTTTGTTACTTGATAACCTTTACGCCGTTGATGATGAAGATGCCCTTTGTAGCATTCTTCACCTTACGGCCAAGAAGGTCGTAAACAACATTGTCGCCATTCTCTACAGAGACAGCCTTTACGCCTGTTGTGCTTGCCACAACCTTAGCAGGACCGAAACCACCGCGACCGTTTGCAGCACGCAATGTAACGTCGCCCTTGCCCTCGATAAGAGCCTTTACAGCAGAAGCGGCTACGATGCTTGTTGTACCATCGACAGTTGCAAGATAGCAGTCTGATACAGTCTCGTAGTTGCCGGCAGCAACAACCTCGTCAGAAATCTCCTTCTGTGCTGCGATATCCTCAGGAGCCCACTCGCCAAAGATGTTAGCGATTGTAAACTCAGCAGCCTTGCTGTCTGTAAGGATTGTCTCATACTGCTTGTTGCCTGTAGAATGAGTAAAGTTAACCACGTTAGAAGCTGGAGCGATATTCTCGCCGCTTGCATTCATTGTGCCGTACTCATAGAAGCCGTAAGCAGCAACATTCATACCAGCAACTGTAAAGCGTGAAGAGATAAGCTTCTCTGGCTGAAGCAATGTTGTGCGAATGAATACAGCCTTCGGTTCACCGCCCCATGCACGACCAAAATCGAATGTCTTACTCTTTGTATCGATTGAACAGTCGAGGTAAACATAGCCCCACTTGCACTCTGCTGATTGATATGGAGCACAAACTGTACATTGACCATCTTCCTTATTTGCAGCACGAGACTCGTTAACCAGCTTACAGCGGTTGTAGATAACATCACCGTCGCCACACATATAGTCTACTGTTCCGTGGATTTCAGAATCCTCAAAATAGAACTTAGAAGCCTTGTTGCTATAATATGTATCCTGATGAGAAAGCAGTCTTACATTCTTGCAGATTGTGTTAGAACCCTTTTCATGCAAGCAGACAGCACGACCGGCAGCACCAGCCTTATAATAGTCGAGTGCATTTTGCAATGTCAAATCCTGAAGATAGAGGTTACTTGAATTATTCAACAGAGTTGCAGTAGTACCGATACCCTCGTTCTCTACAAGCGGAGCATTCTTGATTATTGTACCCTCCATGCTCTCGCCAATGATAGAGATATTCTTTCCAGAAACTGAAGTAAGAGTAATCTCGCCCAAATTATATGTTCCATTAGGAAGGAAAATCTTAACATTGCCCTTTGAGTTTGCATCAGTAAGAGCAAGCAAGAAGCTGTTAACATCGTTTGCCGGAATCTTGTAGTAGCCAAGAGCCTCGTCGAACTCGATGAAGTCACGAACGCAGGCAACATCAATTCCGTGAACGTATGCGCCATTTGTAAAAGTAAGAGTCAAGGTTGTAGCCTCACCATCGTACTTGAATGTTGTTGCAGCACCATCAGACTCACCTACGGCTGAGAAACGAGCAACTTCCTTTCCGTTAGCATCGGTAACAACACAGTCACTTTCCTTCGTAAATTGAC
>JBGUGY010000233.1:0-13542 GCA_045111775.1 Bacteroidaceae bacterium
TACCTTGGACGTACCTTGGACGTACCTTGGACGTACCTTGGACGTACCTTGGACGTACGAACAATTTCTGACGAAATTGTTCGTAACGACTCCTAAGTTGTCAATCGTGAATTGCCTCAGAATTTTCAACTTTCTCTAACTATGAAAGCAATTATGAATTCTTAATTTTGAATTATTCATTGTCAATTGTCAACTGTCCATTGTTAATTCTGCCTTTTTCAATTTTCAACTTTCAATTTTCAACTTCCGACTTCCACTAAAAGAAAATCGGGAAGCCGCAGCCCATTCTATGGCATGCAACTTCCCGAATATTTTTTCTGCCTAATCCGCAGCAAGACATTAAGGACGCTTGTTCAGAATCCACGCATCCTTGTATTTCTTCTGCAACTGAAGACGAGCCTCAAGAGCCTTCGCCCTGTTGTCGAACGTCTGCGCCACTACCCTGAACATCTTCTGATTGTCGAGCGTCTGAACCAGCAGCGGCGTATATCCATTGCTGCGCAGGTCGTCAATCAAATACTCGGCATTGGCTTTCAAAGAGAAGCTGCCGCACACAACGCTGTAAGCCTTCAGTCCTTCGCCCTCTATTAGTTTAACGCGCTCAGACCTAACTCCGTCGGCATCGGCATTGGCAACAACCACCGTCTCTGTCTTGGCGGCAGATGCGCCCTCGGCTCCAACCATCTTCTGATACGAGTTGCGGTATGCCTGCTCGCTCGACTTGCACGCCACCATAAGAGTGGCAACGAGAATAATATTCAGGTATTTCATGGCAATATTTCTTTTAATTTTCGCTGTTCGAAACTTCGTGATACTTCAGTTTTATTACGATTACGCGTATGTTCTGGTCTTCCTTGTCGGTCATCACCTTGGCAATGTGCCAGTCGTTTGGCATGAAGAGCATGAAGCGGAAAGGCTTGCTCTCGATAACCTTGAGGTCTGACGATTCGAAATCGTAGTGGATAACATCCTTCTTGGCATCGTACTTGCAGTTTGGCTGACTTGTAACGTGGTTCAGCAGGCGGAATCCTTCTGTGCCCTTTACAACATACTGAAAATCGATGTGCTTGTAGTGGCTCTCAGAGCGACGCTCGCTCAAAGGCTTGTTCTCGCTGTCCTCAACCGAAACGGTAAGGTCTGTTCCCTCGATTTTGTACTTTCCTGCCTCGATTGTGTAGAGGTTGTGGGTTGCAAGCCACTCGAAAGCCTTCTCAAACTGCTCAGGGTCCATCTGATACTGTTCGTAGAACTCCTGAAGGTCAACGCTCTTATCGGGAAGTGCCCCGAAATTGTTCTTCCACTTGGCATCCTTGGCAAAGAACTTTGCGTTCTTTGTTACCTTCTTGTGCGGAAAAGCATCATCACCACCGGCAAAAGCCGAACCGCTGCATGCAAAAGCAAGCATCAGCATGGCTATGCCTTTTAGTATAAGTTTATTCATATCGGTTATAATTGTTTTGATGTAAAATTAGTATTGTTCGTTTTCGTTAGGGAAATCAACGTTCTTTACGTCGGTAACATAAGCACCTACGGCATCGGTAATAACGGTGCTGAGGTCGGCATATCTGCGCAAGAACTTAGGGGAGAAGCCCTTGTCCATGCCAAGCATGTCGTTTACAACAAGCACCTGACCGTCGCACACATTGCCTGCGCCGATTCCGATTGTAGGGATTGAGAGTGATTCGGAAACCAGCTTAGCCAGTTTTGCCGGAATCTTTTCGAGAACAACGGCAAAACAGCCTGCCTCTTCGAGCAGTTTGGCATCAGAGATAAGTTTCTGAGCCTCAGCCTCGTCCTTGGCACGAACGCTGTATGTTCCGAACTTATTGATGCTCTGCGGAGTGAGTCCGAGATGTCCGCAAATTGGAATTCCTGCGCCGATAATCTTCTTAACGGCATCGATAATCTCAACGCCGCCCTCGAGCTTCAGCGCGTCGCATCCGCTCTCCTGCATAATGCGTATAGCGTTTTTCACAGCCTCGGTAGCGTTTACCTGATATGTTCCGAACGGCATGTCGCACAAAACAAGTGCACGCTTAACGCCGCGCGCAACTGAGCGCGAATGATAAATCATCTGGTCGATAGTCATCGGAAGTGTAGTAGTGTTTCCGGCCATTACGTTCGAAGCCGAATCGCCAATCAAAATGCAATCAACACCTGCCGCATCTACCAGTTTAGCCATTGAGTAGTCGTAAGATGTAAGCATTGCAATCTTCTCGCCTTTCTCTTTCATCTCCTTCAAACGGAGAGTTGTAACCTTTCTTGTATCTGAAACCAAATATCCAGACATAACCTTTTTCCTCCTTGTTAAAATGTTTTTATTTGATAAGTTCAATCATTTTCTCGTAAGTGAAGTCGCTGAAATCGGGAATCACAACGTCTGACAGCGGCGCAACGACCTCTGTCGGATTAGTGGTGCTGAGTCCGACAACCTTCATGTTGGCACTCTTTCCTGCCTTCAGACCGTTTACGCTGTCTTCGTAAACAACGCAGTTTTCGATAACCGTATCGAAGACCGATGCGCCAAGAAGATAGCAGTCGGGGAACGGTTTGCTGCGCGCAAAGTCCTCGGCAACCAAAATACGGTCGAAGTATTGCTTCAGTTCGGGATGCGTTCGGTACACGCTCTCCATCTTCGACTTGTCGGAACTTGTTACCACGGCAAGTTTTACGCCTTTCTGCTTAATCTCTCTTATGTATTGTTCAACGCCGTTGATATACGGAAAATCCATGTTCTTCTCGAACTCGATGAGCTGGGCAACGATTTCTTTCTTCAGGTTCTCGTCGCTGAAATTCCCGTCGAGAATCTGCGTCAGGGTCATGCCCTTAATCTTGTGTTCAAAATCTACAATATCGGTATATTTCTTTCCAATGTTACCCCAAAAAACGGAGTACTGTCCTTCGGTGTCGAGAACTACTCCATCAAGATCGAAAAGCGAAGCCAGCGGCTTGTTACTTTGCATATTTTTTACTCCTTAATAAAATTTCGCTGCAAAGATACACACTTTTGCCGATGAAAATTGTTAAAATTTCTTAAAAAGAGATATCTTTGCCGTCCGTATTACACTTATTCACTATTTTTGTGCACAAAAAACAAAAGATTGTGCATACCATACATCAAAACATGGACAATAATTTAATTAAACTGATTGAGAAAAGTATCCAAGAAAACTGGGATTTAAAAGCTCTGACCAACTATAAGGGATCAACCTTACAATATAAGGATGTAGCCCGCAGAATCGAAAAGATTCACATCGTTTTTGCAGAGGCAGGCATCAAAAAAGGCGACAAAATCGCCATCTGTGGACGAAACCACGCCAACTGGTGCGTTACGTTCCTTGCCGTTATTACATACGGCGCGGTTGCAGTACCTATTCTGCACGAATTCAAGCCCGATAATATTCACAACATCGTAAACCACAGCGAGGCAAAAATGCTGTTCGTGGGCTCTATGGTGTGGGAGAATCTTAACGAGCAGAGTATGCCCGACCTCCGCGGCATTGTGGTTATCCACGAACTTGACATAATTCTCTCGCGCGACGAAAAACTTACCTATGCCTGCAACCATCTTAACGAAATGTTCGGGAAGAAATATCCAAAATATTTCCGTAAAGAGCACGTTCACTACGAGGCCTGCGAGCCTGATGCTCTGGCGGTCATCAACTACACATCGGGCACAACAGGATATTCGAAAGGTGTAATGCTTCCTTACAGAAGTCTGATGTCGAACGTCGAGCACATCCATCGCAAGATGAACCTCAAGCCGGGCGACGACGTTGTTTCTGTCCTTCCTATGGGCCACGTCTTCGGTCTTACTTTCGACTTCCTCTACGGAATGACTCACGGTGTGCATCTGTGGTTCCTGAACAGAATGCCTTCGCCAAAAGTAATAGCCACATCAGCTGCCGAAATAAAGCCGAAGGTCATCGCCTGCGTGCCTCTCGTAATCGAGAAGATTTTCAAGACGATGGTCATTCCGAAGGTTGACAACAAACTCGGAAAAATCCTTCTGCGCTTCCCTCTCACCAGCGAAAAGATAAAGGCAAAGGCGAAGAACGAGGCAATGAACATCTTCGGCAACAACCTGATGCAGGTTTGCATAGGCGGCGCGCCGTTCAATGCCGAGGTCGAGAAGTTCCTCGACCAGATAAAGTTCCCTTACACCATAGCCTACGGCATGACCGAGTGCGGCCCGATGATTTGCAACGACCATTGCTCCGAGACTCGCTATCGCAGCTGCGGAAAGGTGGTAGACCGCATGGAGGTAAGAATAGACTCGAAAGACCCTCACACCATTCCGGGCGAGATGTGGGTGCGCGGCGAAAACGTGATGCTTGGCTACTACAAAGACAAGGCTGCAACCGACAAGGTGATGGACGGCGAATGGCTCTGCACGGGCGATATGGCAACAATAGACAACGACGGATATGTATATATAAAAGGTCGCTCAAAGAACATGCTTCTCTCGGCAAGCGGACAGAATATCTATCCTGAAGAAATAGAGTCGAAGCTGAACAACATGCCGGGCGTAAACGAGAGCGTTGTGATAATGAACAACAGCAAGCTCGTTGCACTTATCCACCCCGACCTTTCGGACATCGGCGACCGCAGCAACATCACGTCAATCCTCGATGCTACAATCAAGGAACTGAACAAGGAACTTCCTGCATATTCGCAGATTGCCAAGTTCAAACTATGGCCCGAAGAGTTTCAGAAAACCGCCAAAAAGAATATCAAAAGATACGTTTACAACGATATTAACATCTGATTGCTTTTGCTGCACTCCACAAACAATCAGTAAAAAACATCAAGGTTCGGAATCCTTATTTGGAATCCGAACCTTGATGATTTATCTTCGACCTACAGATATAATTCCGAGCCTTAACGTATAGCAGACACAACAATATCGTTATGCAGATACTCCATATCAGACAAAAGTCATCATTATACCACCATACTCTATGGTAAGAATTTATCCCATCACCCAACTCATGCGTCCATAAATAATTACTTGGAACGAAAAATTTAATCACCCATTGAACAGAACAACTAACAAAAATCAGAACCAAACTTTCCACGGCAAGTTCTACTTTTGCAAACCTATACTTATATAGTACAGCCACAATTGGCAAATTAACTATTGGGTAATATATTCCACACAATAACGTTATAAAAACAGGCGACGAGAAAGCTGTTCTTTCACTTGGATTGGTATTGTAAAAAATGATTGACGCCACGAGAAAAGACGTGATTGCAACAACCATCACAGACAAACAAAAGCCTTTTAATAAGTATAATAAGAATCTAAGCATAGCAAGAATATTTAAACAACTAGTTCAATAAAACAGAACTACTTCTGCAAAACTAATGATAATTACCGTAAATCACTTTATATCGACAAAAAATGGCATCTACTCTCCCGAACTGGCTTATTATTTTCTTAAAAAACGTTTTTTTGAGAAATCGTCATCTAAAAAAACAGAAACGAAACGCAACAGCTTTTAAGATTTTTTAAGTAAAAATATTATGAAAAGCAAAATTTTATTTTAAAGATTTATAACTTTTCTGTTTTTTTATTTATATTTGCACCAAATCAATAGCCGAAAATTCAATGAAAGCACTAAGAACTTTAAGAACTTTAGCTTTAATTTTAGTATTATTGTTACCTGCATCTATAAAAGCACAAGTAACAACAGCATCTATTAGCGGACATGTAATGGATACATATTTCAGCCTTGCGGGAGCAGAGGTTCTGGCTATTCATGTGCCAACAAACACACGCTACGGAACTGTTACAAACGCAAGCGGAAATTATTACCTCAATAACCTTAAGGCTGGCGGTCCTTATAAACTTTACGTTACATACAAAGACCACTATCCCGAGAAATTCGAACAGATTTATCTGAGAGTGGGACGCGACCTTATGTTCGATGTCTTTCTCGACGAGAAGGAACTGAAAATCAACGAGCTCACGGTCACAGCCGATGCGTACAACAACATGCGTATCGACCAGAACGGCATAAACAGACAGTTTACATCGCGAGTTATCGAGACAACGCCAACCATAAGCCATAGCATGAACGACGTTATCGTGCTCACACCTCAGAGCGGCTTGTACGACTTAAATCTTTCTATCGGTGGAGGTAACTACCGTCAGTCGTACATCACCATCGACGGCGCAGGCTTCAACGACGTATTCGGACTTAACGGAAACCTTCCGGCAAACGGCGCACCTATCGCCCTCGATGCCATCGACCAGATTAGCGTACAGCTTGTACCTTTCGACGTTCGCCAGAGCGGATTTACAGGCTCGCAGGTAAACGCCATCACAAAGAGCGGTACAAACGAGCACCGTGGAAGCGTATATGCCTACCTCACCAACGAAAGACTGAAGGGAAACAAGGTTGGAAGTGCAACCGTACAGCGAAACCACGAGGTTAAGAACATCGTCGGATTCACAATTGGCGGTCCAATTGTAAAGGATAAACTCTTCTATTTTGCTAATTTTGAATACGAAAGAAAGACAATAAGCGGTCCGCAAGCCCTGGCAAGAGACAACGAGAATGAACCTTACGGCGAGCACAATATTCACCGCACAACAAAGGCTGATTTGGACGAAATTTCTGAATGTCTGGCACAAAAGCACAGTTATTCAACGGGAAGATATCAGGGCTACAACTTCAGATGGCCTGACTACAGACTGCTTGCCAGACTGGACTGGAACATCAACGAGCGTCACAGTCTGAACTTCCGCTACACGCTCTCGCGCACCAGATCGAACACTCAAGAGCCGGCTTCGTCTGTCTCTCCATTCGAGAAGAATGTTCTTTATCCGGGTGGTTCGGACAACTTCGGCGACATTCCGGCAGGACAGCGCAGCTCTTCAAAATACAGTATGTACTACGAAAACAGTTGTTTCTATACAAAAAAGATATACTCAACCATATCAACCGAGCTGAAAAGCCAGAACGACAGCAAGACAATAAACAACTTGCTGCGATACACAAATTCATATCAGAATGAGCCTCGCGTAAGCATCGGAGCTCTCTTCCCATGCGTCGACATTCTGAAGGATGGTGCTTCGTACATCAGCCTCGGAACGGACAAATACACATACCAGAACGCGAGCAAGGTATGGATTCACAACGTAACCGACGAGTTGAGCCTCTCTATTAAGAAGCACAAGCTAATCTTCGGTTTGTCTGCCGAATACGCAAATATCGAAAACGACTTCCATCAGTTTGGCAACGGATTCTACGTGTACAACTCTATGAAAGATTTTCAGGACCGAGTAGACACACCTGCCGCATTCGGATTTGCCTTTGCCAACAACGGAAGCAGCAAGTTGCCAACATCTGGTTTCGACTATCTCCAGATGAGCGTTTTTGCACAAGACCAGTTCAACGTTAACCCGAATTTCAAGGTTACGGCAGGTCTGCGTCTCGACAAATATCTTTACTACGGAATGTCGGTAGCAAGCAACAAAGAGTACGAAAAATTAAACTTTGGCGGCGAGCATTACAGAACCGACTACACTCCGAGCATGGGGCTGAACTTCAGTCCGCGAATCGGATTCAACTGGGACATCACAGGCGACCGTAAAATAATTCTGCGAGGCGGTACGGGCATATTCTTTTCACGAATCCCGAACGTATGGCTTGCATCACAGCCTAACAACAGCAACGTGTCGCAGACAATCTACACAGTATGCGGCGACGATGTGCCACAAGGCATTACATTCCCAAGATTCGAAACCAACCAGAGCGTTTACAATGAGATTCTTGGCATCCTAAAAAAAGCCGACCCAAATGCATTCAACGCAGAGCCTAAGGCAAGCGAGAACACTTGCGTAATCGACAAGAATCTTGTTGCGCCTTACAGCTGGAAATCGTCACTGGCGATGGACTTCAAGTTGCCATACAACTTCGAGATTTCTATCGAGGGTATCTACAAGAAAGATTACAAGCCTCTCGTAGCCGACAACAAGACAATCTACTACGACGGAAAGAAGACAATTCAGCTGTCAAAGAACGATGTAAGAAAGGTGTACGACGCCTACCAGAAAGAGAACTGCTTCTATCTTACGAATGCAGGAAAAGGCTCGTACTACGCATCTGTAAACCTCAACGTAAAGAAGGAATTCAACAAGAACTTTGATGCGAGCGTTAACTTTACATACTCAAACGCCAAGATTATAAACGACGGTAGCAGCACGCAGCTTTCTGCCCTCTACAACTTCGGAGCACCATCGGTTAACGGCGTGAATGACCACGAACTGGGATACGCAAACTATGTAAGTCCTTACCGTATTCTGGCTAACGTAGGATACAAATTCTACTACGGCAAGCGCGAGACTTGGGGAACGCACATCAACCTTATCTATGATGGTTCGCAGCTCGGATTCTTTAACGATGGTTCGGGATTTTACATGGCATCGCGCTACTCTTATCTTCTGAACGCCAACTTCGTGAACGACAGAGCATCGAGCAACCTTATGTACATTCCGGCAACAAAGGACGAACTGACGTTTATGGACAACAACGGTGTTTCTGCCGAGCAGCAGCGCGAAGCTTTCTGGAACTTCGTAGAGCAGGATTCGTACCTCAGCAAGCACAAGGGTGAATACGCAAAGCGCAACGGAGCGGTAATGCCTTGGCATCACCAGTTCGACATACACATAAACGAGGAATACAACTTCTCGATAAAGAAGCGTCCTCAGTGCTTCGAGTTCGGTCTCGACATCATCAACGTCACAAACCTAATATGCAGCAAGTGGGGCAACTTCATGGTTGTAAACACAACAAATCCGCTGTCATATCACAAGGATAGCGCCGCATATACGTTCAACACCGAGAACAAGAAGACGTTCAGCAAGTACGAAGATCTGAAATCGACATACCAGATAATTTTCAACTTGAAGTACAAATTCTAATAGAACAGATAAATATTGCGAAAAGAAAAAGATAAGGCCTCATCCCTATTTGAGTTGCCTTATCTTTTTTCGTTTGATACCCGAAATTTTGCCAATACAAATTTAATTCGTATATTTGACCGCGAATTTTCAAATAAATCAGATGAAAAAAATACTCACGACACTTTTGGCGAGTGCTTTTTTGTTTACGCACACAGCCACAGCACAGGAAACTTATGCCAAGGCGATGATTGAATCGCAGGGCGCTAACTGGACTAAAGGAAAAAACTGGGATTATGTAAACGGTCTTGTGGCTTTCTCGCTTCTGAAAGCCTACGAACAGAATCCAACAGCCGAATGGACAAACAAAAGCTATGAGTTTGCCGAGAACTACGCAAACACGGCTCTTAACGAAGACGGCTCGTTCAAGAACTTCAAGAAAGGCAACATCGACAACATCGCTTCAGGAAAGGTTCTCTTCTACCTTTATCGCAGAGAGAAGCTGCGCGAGGAAATCTTCGGTTCAAGCAGCGCACAGAAGTACAAGAATGCCGCCGATTTTCTGCACAACTATCTGAAGAACGAATATCCGCGCATTCAGGACGGTGACGCAAAGGGCTGCTTCTTCCATAAGGCAATCTACCCTAACCAGATGTGGCTCGACGGCTTGTATATGGGTGCTGCGTTCTATGCCGAATATCTGCACAACTTCGACCCGCAGAATATGGATTCGTGGAGCGACATCGCACATCAGTTCATAACAGTAAACAAGCACACTTACGACAAGCACAAGGGACTGAACTATCACGCATGGTCGTACACTCCAGAGGATGCAAACTCATTCTGGGCACGCAAGGACGGCGAGTTCAAGGGCTGCTCTCAGGAATTCTGGGGAAGAGGAATGGGCTGGTTCTTTGCTGCTCTCGTTGATGTGCTCGAATACATGCCAAAGAACCACAAGGATTACAAGACTCTCGTAAAAATCACAAAGCAGGTTGCATCGGGTCTTGAAAGATGGCAGGACAAGAGCGGAGTATGGTATCAACTTTTGCAGTACGACAGCACTTTCAAAAGCAAATGCGGCGAACACAACTATCTTGAGGCTTCTGCATCGAGCATGTTCACATACGCATATCTCAAGGGCGTACGTATCGGCGTTCTGCCAAACAAGTATCTCAACGTAGGAAAGAAGGCTTACAACGGTCTGATTGAGCAGTTCATAACAAAGAACAACGACGGCACGATAAACCTCACATCAACTTGTCGCAGCGCAGGCCTAGGCCCTGCAAAAGACCCTTCGCGCGACGGAACAGCAGATTACTATCTCTGCGGTTCGGACATCAAGAAGGTAAGCAACGAGGGAAAGGCTATCGGTCCTTTCATCATGGCTTCGCTCGAATATGAGAAGGTGAAGTAAAATCACAACACGATATCAAAACAAAAGGTCGAATCTCCATTCGGCCTTTTTGTTTTTTCTACACATCTTTGGCAAATTACCTATCAGAAGAAACCATATAAACGCCGCAGCAAACATTTTCTGTTGTCAAATTTACCGTACAGTCCAGCAAACAAAAACACGCCTAAAACGCACAAAAAAGAGGTGTAAATCCATTCAGAATCTACACCTCCAAAGTATCAAAATATCGTTTAATCTAAAGGATGAAAATTACTTCTTTCCGTCATAGAACTTACTGTAAATAATCTTCAGTTCAACCGGATTATCCTTGCCTCCTACAAGCTTGGTGCTCGAAACGCTGAAGTCGTGGTTCACACCAACAACCGTAGTACTTGTACCATAATAATAAGAAGACGTAGACGTTGTGGTTGTCTCGACAGGAATCAGCAACACTTTGTCCCAATCAGGATTTTCCTTGTACCACTTCTCCAACTGCTCTGCGGTAGGAACCGTCTTGCCTGTCTCATCGCCAGTCGCACCCGAATTTCTGAGATAACGGTTATAAGACAAAAGCTTGGCAATGTTGCTGAACGTATAAGTGTTAGTCGAAGTGCTAAGCGTTGCGAGGAACGAAGAAACCTCGTTTGGCACATACGAGCCGCTGAAGAACTTCTTCCATTCAGGCTTACGGATAAGCAGCAGCGTCTTTGGCGCGCCGACCGATACCTTGCTCTCGTTTTCAGAATTATATCTCGTAAAGATTATTCGAGCCGTATTAATTGTATCGTTTGCATGAGAACTGTTCAAAATCTCGTCCATCGGCAACTTGACCTCAGTAAAGATTCCTGCTGGAGTCTTCAGGTAAGTACAACTCTCATCGTTCACTAAATTGTCGATATTCTTGTGATTGACGGTTGAGACCTGCATAACCTCCTCGGTAGAAGCAAACGAGATGACACCAGTTGCAAGCGAATCGACAATGCCCGTACTCTTTCTTTCAAGATAATACTTAAAGTAGACATTTATCTGTGCTACATCGATATTCATTATCGTTCCGTCGCCACTTTCATGCTTAAACACGAAGCCCGGAAGAACATTCTTGATGAAAGCCGCACTATTGGCAAACTGATTAGGATCGCGATAATACTCGTTCATCAGTTTTGTTCCGAAAGAGTTCGGAAGCATAACCTGAATGTTTGGATAGAAATCGCTCTGCGACTTTACTGAATCGGTCTTCACTCTGTCGGCAGCCGAATAGCTCTTAACGGCGAAAGGCTTTGCCGAACTGTCGTAATAGTCTTCCAAACTAACACCACTTGAATAAGTATCGGCAGAAGTAAAGTCAACTCCCTGCTTTACAGGATATACAGCCAATTTGTTGGCATTGAGCGAGTCGCCCACATAACCCGAATAGAACAGAAGCACCTCAGTCTGGATAGCCTCGCCAGATACGAGCGAACTCTTCTCAGGCATCGAGAAGTTATCCAAGCAGTGGAACTGCGCAAGGAACTCCGACTTAAGCGAAGTATTTGTCTCAGGCTCGGTAAACTGTCCGATGTGACATACGCTCGAGCGCGACATTATCTCAGTTCCATCCACCTTGTACGAATTTGTCGAAACATTATAGGTTTCTGAAGTACTTGTTACCCCGTCTTCAATAGGCATCAGGTCGATGCCCATATTGAGTTCATCCTCACTACACGACATAGCAAGAGCAGCAATGGCTGCCGCCATCAACAGTCGTAATTTCATTTTTTTATAATTAATGGTTTAGAGTTAAATGCTTTTATTTATCGTAAACCTCGTCATAGAATGCACCATAGTCCTTTGCCATCTGCTCGTTGTCTCTGTCGACATAGGCAAGCACCGGCTTACCAGATGCAGCAATGAGTTCCTTTATCTCAGGACGTATGTTTGGAGACGCCTCGATAATGGCATCGCTATAGTCGAATGCAATCTTGTAAAGGTCGAGATATGTAAAGTTATCGTTATAGTCGGCAAGAATTTCGGCTGGAATATTCTTGAAAACTATCATATTCTTGAAATTATCGCCGAAAGCGTGATCCATGTCATCGTCATAGACAGAGAAGACGATTTTCGACTCGCTGAACGACGGTTCGTCGCAGAACGTTTTCTTTATATAGATTGGCGCAAAGGCGCTCACCCATCCATGACAGTGCACCACCTCGGGACACCAGCGCAGTTTCTTTACTGTTTCGAGAACGCCGCGGGCATAGAACACGGCACGTTCGCCGTTGTCCTCGTACTCCTTTCCGTCCTCATCGAATCCCATCAGGCGCTTTGTAAAGTAATCGTCGTTATCGATGAAATACACCTGCATTCGGGCAGCCTGAATAGAGGCAACCTTGATTATCAGCGGATGGTCTGTATCGTCGATAATCAAGTTCATGCCCGAAAGTCGGATAACCTCATGAAGCTGGTTTCGGCGTTCATTGATGTTGCCCCACCTTGGCATAAAAGTTCTAATTTCATGACTATCCTCTTGTACCGCCTGAGGGAGATATCGTCCAACAAGCGACATAGCCGTTTCTGGAACGTATGGTGTAATTTCCTGTGTTACGAATAAAACTTTTTTTGCCATTTTTTGGATGTACTATATTTTCAGTTTGCAAAGATATAAAAAAATATTTTGATATGAGCAAATTTCACATCTTAATTTTTATACATAACAGTCCGAAACATGCCATGCATAGGCGGTGCAAACTTTACATTATCAAACGGCTGAATTACGATTTTATTAAGCGAGGCTGAAAATATCGTTCAAAACCGAATGCAAAAGGCCTTGCACAGGCAGCCCGAAGAGCCCGAAATGCCACGTTTAGACATAACATCGTGAGAAATGTCCTTTTTCAAAAAAAATGCATATTTTTTATATTTTCTTTCTTTATCTCATAAAATATAACTTATTTTGCAGAGTTTTTCAACATCGGACTTTAAAATTCCGTTTTAAGAATGAAGGTTATAAATACTGTAAAGGACTTAAAATCCGAACTTTCAGAGATTAGAAAGCAAGGTAAAAAGATAGGCTTGGTGCCTACAATGGGTGCTCTGCATCAGGGACATGCATCGCTTGTAAAGCGTTCGGTATCAGAGAATGACGCCACTGTTGTTAGCGTTTTTGTCAATCCAACCCAGTTTAACGACAAAAACGATTTGAAGAATTATCCGCGTACACTCGAGGCAGACTGCAAACTGCTCGAATCACTTGGCGCAA
>JBGUGY010000234.1:0-5212 GCA_045111775.1 Bacteroidaceae bacterium
CATCATTGCCGAGAAAGCCGCCGATGCGATGGAAGAGGCTCTGCAAGCCTTCATCGACAGGACTGGATGGAAGCACACAAACCGCTTCAGTCCGGGCTACTGCGGATGGCATGTAAGCGAGCAGCAAAGGCTTTTCTCGCTCTTCCCCACCGCCAATCCGTGTGGCATAAGGCTCACCGACTCGTCGCTGATGATTCCGATAAAATCGGTGAGCGGCATCATAGGCATAGGCAAAGACGTAAGGCATCTTGACTACTCGTGCGGTCTGTGCAACTACTCGAAATGCTACAAAAAAAGAAAACGAAGCAATGCAACAGAATAAATTATAAGGTTAAAAGCGAAAAAATGAAAAAAATTGTATTACTGCTAACTATGTTGGCTGCATCATTCTCACTTAGCGCAAAGGGCACCCGAACCGTCGAACTAAAGTTCGTAGAAACAAGCGATGTTCACGGAATGTTCTTCCCAAAAAACTATCTGAGCAAGGAAGATGCACACGGCTCTATGGCAAGAGTGAGCAGCTATATCAGAGCCGAACGAAACAAATATGGTAACCGCCTCATTCTTCTCGACAACGGCGACATTCTGCAAGGACAGCCTACAAACTATCTGTGGAACTATCTGCGCACCAACGAGATAAATATCGCGGCAAGTATCATCAACTATCTCAAATACGATGCCGAGACTTTCGGCAACCACGACATCGAGGCTTCGTACAAGGTGTACGACAAGTGGATTTCAGACCTTAAATGCCCGGTTCTGGGCGCAAACGTAATTTCTGATGCCACCGGAAAGCCTTACACATCGCCCTACATAATGATTGAGCGCGACGGCGTTAGAATCGCCGTAATAGGAATGCTAACATCTGCCATTCCAAGTTGGCTGAGCCACGATATCTGGCAGGGAATACACTTCGACGAGATGGTAAGTTCGGCAAAGAAATGGGTCGACATCGTTAAGAAGACCGAAAATCCCGACATCATCGTGGGCATCTTCCACTCTGGTCTTGAGGGCGGAATCGTTACCGACGAGTACAAGGAGAACGTGACGAAAATCGTTGCCGAGCAGGTTCCGGGATTCGACTTCATCTTCTACGGACACGACCACAATGCCTACAAATCTACAATAACAAATTCCGACGGAAAAATCGTTCACATCGCCAATCCGGGAAACGACGCCAAGAACGTGGCAGAGATAACCGTAAAAGTGAGCATGAGCGGCAAGAAGGTTGTAGGCAAGCACATCGAAACAAAACTCGTCGACATGGCTGACTACGAGATTGACAGCGACTTTATGGAGCATTTCTCGGGCGAGGTTGTCACCCTCAACTCATACATCGACGAGAAAATAGCCGAGTTCGATTCAGATATGTACATGTACGAATATTACTTCGGCTCATCGGCTTTCGGCGACCTGATACACAACATGCAACTGAAGATAACCGGCGCAGACGTGTCGTTCAACGCTCCGCTCCGATTCAACGCAACCATCAAGAAGGGCATCGTTACGATGTGCGATATGTTCAATCTGTACAAGTACGAGAACAAGCTGTACGTTGTAAGAATGAAGGGCGAGGAGATTCGCAACCATCTGGAAATGAGTTACTCGCTATGGACAAACCAGATGAAGACCTCTGACGACCATATTCTTCTGTTCAACGACAACCCGAACAACACGCGAGGCATGGGGCTGAAGAACCCTATGTTCAACTTCGACTCTGCCGCCGGAATAGACTACGAGGTTGACGTTACGAAGCCAAGAGGTCAGAAAATCAGAATCCTGCGCATGAGCAACGGCAAGCCCTTCGACCCTAACGCGTGGTACAAGGTTGCAATGAACTCGTATCGCGGCAACGGTGGCGGCGCGCTGATTACCGAGGGCGCAGGCATCCCTAAGGACAGCCTCGACTCGCGCATCATCTTCCGCACCGATACCGACCAGCGTCTGTGCCTCATCAACGAACTGCGAAACATGAAGCACATCTCTCCGAAGGCTAACAACAACTGGCGCTTCGTACCCGAGGATATTGTTGCCCCGGCCATCGAGCGCGACCGTAAGATTCTCTTCGGAAAATAATCATTCTGGCAAAATACTTAACAGTAACACAAAAATACATGAATAAGATTTTTTCACGACTAATCGTCCTTGCCATCTGCCTCCTTTCGGGCAGCATGGCCAAGGGCGATAATCTTTTCAAGACACTTCTTGGAAAGACCGACAGCGAGGTGCAGGAGCACATGAACAACTTGTGGGAGCATTTCTTCACGCCGGGCGACCTGAGCCTTTACGAGGCTGACGGACAGCGCAGTGTCTACTACGAGACAGCCGACGGAATGGCTTTCATCATGGACACGGGCAACAACGACGTGCGCACCGAGGGCATGTCGTACGGCATGATGATTAGCGTTCAGCTTAACCATCGCGAGCAGTTCGACAAGCTGTGGAACTGGAGCCGAAAGCACATGGCATACGGCGCCGACACGCCTTGGGACGGCTACTTCTGCTGGCAATGCGACACCAACGGCAAGCACATCGGCCAGAGCAACGCATCGGACGGCGAACTTTACTTCGTTACAGCCCTTCTGCTTGCTAGCGAGCGATGGAACGCGCCCGAATATGCCGAGCAAGCCAACGCCATTCTCGACAAGATAATGAACAAGGACGGCGAGAAAACGGGCGTTTACAACCTCTTCAACAAGGATAACTATCTTATTACCTTCGTTCCCGACAAAGGCGGACATTACTTTACCGACCCATCGTACATGCTTCCTGCCTTCTTGGATAAATGGGCAAAGAGCGTGAAGAACAACCGTGCCTTCTGGCAGAAGGCGGCAAAGGCTGCCCGACAGCATCTGATAGATTCGGCTCACCCCGAGACTGGCGTCTACCCTGATTACAGCGAGTACAGCGGAAAGCCTTACCGATGGCCTCACGCTGGCTACGACACTTCAATATACATGTGGGATGCCCTCCGCTGCCCTATGAACGTGGGCATGGACTACTATCTGTGCGGAAAGGACAAGAAGCGTCAGGAGCAGGTTATGCGCAACTGGCTCACATTCGTCAAGAAAGACGGCTTCAAGCACTCGCACTTCGGCTGGGACGGCTCTAACGCTCACGGCGACTACAACCACGGAATGATGGGCGCAAATGCCGTAGGAGCGATAGCCTTGGCCAAGTCATCAACGGCTGCCGACCGCGAACTTGCACGCGAATATGTTCAGCAACTGTGGGATGCCGCTCCTCCAACTGGCAAGTACAGATATTACGAGGGCTTGGTCTTCTTCCTGTCGCAACTGCATGTTTCTGGCAATTTCTCCCTGAAATTCTGATAGATACGCTAATTCGGGATAAATTATACAATTCTTACTTATGCAACGCATAGTTTGTTGTTTTTGTAAGACACTACAGAATTGATTATCTGTGTATTATTCCCAATAGACGCTGAAAGCGTCTCCGTTTAGTAACCGTAGGTCGGAACGACCTGCGGTATAAGAACTATCAATAGTAAGCACTCTGAAGGAGTGCCCCATTTATCGCATCGGGCGACCGCTTTCAGGGTCGATGATATTTGTAACATTTCTGTCCGCAGATCCTACGGATGCTGCGGTTACTGAGAGGTGACGCTTTCAGCGTCATTCCGAATATTTCATGATATAAGAAAAAGGCTTTTTTCCCAAGTTCACGTATAGATACAAAAAAAGGATGCACGAAGCATCCTTTTTTTATCTATACGTGAATAAATCCTAAACTTAACGCAATGTAATCTTTACACTCTTTTGCCCAACTTTAACGAAAACAAATGTTCCCGACTTTAGCCCCGTATTAATTACAGCAGAACCGTTATTGATAACTGCAGAACCAATAAACTGTCCGTTTATAGTATAAGCAGCAACATTCTGTCCTTCTGCTCGACTTACGATATTGACAATTCCTCTATCAGAGGTAATCAAAACTGGAACGTCCCGTTCTTTTCCTTCCAAAACGGATGTTGCACTTGAAGATGTTGTTTCCGTAAATATTGCTGAAGTCCATACCAATGTTGCTGTCGCAACATCGCTATTCTCATAACCATCCTTTGTTGCATAAACACTAATTTCATAAACAGCAGAAAGCGAAACACTACTGCCATTGTGCTTCTTAATGTCCGAATCCCTAATCTCACAAACATATTCCACACCATCTGTCTCACAGTTAAATGACAATACTTTGTCATCATACGAAATTGAAGGAGTTGCACATTTCTGTAGTAAATCGCCCTCTATTGCTTTAATTGTACCAAAACCACTCCAAGGAATTGCATCCTTATATGCCTTGACAGATTTAGCCGGCACATAGAGCGTCATATTTTGCAAATTCAAGTCTCCAAAAGCTGCACTATTTGTTTTTGGAACTTTCTCTGCATAACAATATACATCTTTTAGTTTGTCACATTTTGCAAAAGCATTTTCACGTATATCTTCTCCAGTCTCACTTTTAGTAATATTATTGGGAATCGTTATACTTACTAACTCAGAACATCCCATAAATGCATCACTTGAAATATATGTTACACTATTCGGAATTTCTACAGAAGTTAACCCTGTACAATACGCGAAAGACTTCCAGCCAATCCACTGAAAATGCGACAGAAAATCTATTTCTGTCAAACTACTACAACCATAAAATGCTTCCCATCCACCATAATTAACAACATTTTTTTGATAATTTAAATTAACATTTTTCAAATTTTTGCAGTATGCAAACATATGATCCCAGTTAATTATTTCTACACTCTCAGGAAAAGTAACAGAAGTTAAATTTGTCCCCCCAAAACAACCATGTATCTCTTTTACACTATTAGGTATATTAATTGATTCCAAACTACTACACCAAGCAAAAGCAACAATTCCTATTTTTGTTACACTGTAAGGAATATATACATCAGACAAATTACTACAATGATAAAACAAATAATCACTAATTTCTAATATACTAGAAGGAATAACAAAACTTTGAATTGTACTACAGCCATAAAATGCCCCAGTCCCCATTTTTGTTACACTATTTGGTACTGTTACACTCCATAAGCTACTGCAACCACGAAAAGCATATTCCCCAATAGATGTTATACTGTTGGGAATAGAAATAAATCTTAAAGCACTACAATCACGAAAGGCGTCATTTCCAATAGATGTTACATTATACTCAATTCCTTCATGACTAATCTTCT
>JBGUGY010000235.1:0-2916 GCA_045111775.1 Bacteroidaceae bacterium
GAGTGAACTCTTTCCTGGATTCTACAAACCTTGGAAGCCCGTCCGTGAGGTGCTCGACCTGGAGGACGAGGGCGAAAGCATCTTTGCGAAGAAGAAGCCGCTCTGCGAGAAGACGCTGGAACGCATCTATGCCGGACTCATCAAGTTCGTGGCAGGCGGCAAGGAGCGGCACGAGGCATGGATATTGAAATACAACTCCACCAATCAGGACGGCCACCACAACCCGCCAAGCATTGACGAGCCGTGTCCTACGGTGGCCGTACAGAACCGCCTCGGACTGGTCAAGGCACAGTTCCTCTCGAAGCAGTTCAGCGGCGACCCGATGTCGAAGAATCAGGGCATCGACCGTCCGGCTGGCACCGTCACCTGCAAGGATCACCACGCCTTCGTTACGGCCTACTACGGAAATGGCTTCAATCAGTCGGTCGATGAACCAGCACCGACGGTCACGACGAAAGACCGCATAGCACTCGTGACGAGCCAGTTTCTCGACAACCAGTACGGCAAGAGCAAGCCTACGAGCATAGAGGCACCTGCACCGACGTTGCTCAACAATCCGAAGCAGAAAATTGTGTCGGCTCAGTACCTGATGAATCCCTACTCGTTCAAGAGTGCAGGCGGCAGCATCGACAAGCCGTGCTTTACACTCATTGCCCGTATGGATAAGATGCCGCCATATCTGGTGAGCACCGAGCAGGGTGTGGGAATCGCTATCTATGAGGACGATACACCGATGACCAGCAAGGTTAAGGAGTTTATGGCCATGTACGGCATTATCGACATCAAGATGCGGATGCTGAAGATTGTTGAGTTGAAGCGCATCATGGGCTTCCCAGAGGACTACACGCTCATCGGCACGCAGGCCGAACAGAAGAAGTTCATCGGCAACGCTGTCGAGGTAAACATGAGTCGCGTGCTCTGCGAGGCCCTGGCAAGAAAACTAATGGATAAAGCAGCATAGAATATGGAACAAATTACACCTAAACGACATGAACGCATGATGGTTGGAGAATCGACAGGCGAAATTGTTCTGCATCGCAAACAGCTCGACAAACTGAAAAACGTTATCACACCTGAACCTATATGCGGTTTTCGTGCTGCCTTCTCTGACATCTTCGAGAAATTTCGCAAACGCAACTAACAATCAATTTTAAAGTATAGTGAACTATGAACAATCAAGAATTAAAAATCCAGCTCTTAAAAGAGTTTGGCAACAGTAGTACGTTAGAATTCATTCGTGATGCCTACAAGTTTATAAAAGAAGATGACGCGACTGATCAGAGTGATCATGTTGACTTCAGCCCATATCCAAAGGCAGTTGACCTTGGGCTCCCATCAGGCACACTTTGGTGTGATCGGAATGTTGGCGCCGAATCGCCATTTGATGACGGTGCATATTTCTCATGGGGAAACATCACGCCACATCATGCCCGACAGAGCGATGAGAACGAATGGGGCGATACTGATGAAGCCTTTTTTGAAGATTTTACCAGCGATATTTATAAAAATACAGCAGGCGCTATGCTCGAAGGTAACATTGATCTCGAACATGATGCTGCACGGCAGAATATGGGCGAACCCTGGCAAATGCCAACTGCAGAACAGTTCCAGGAACTGTTTGATAATTGCGACTGGATCCGGAAGGTCATTAATGGTGTAGCAGGCTATCTGGTAGTATCACATATCAATGGAAATTCTGTGTTCTTCTCGTGCTCAGGCCGCGGCAATGGCACTTCTCGCAGTTACCGTGGCTCGGGCGGGTACTACTGGTCTTCGACTATTTTCGGCTCGCGCGGCGCTCGGAGCCTGGGCTTCTACAGTGGTGGAGTCTATCCCCAGGACTACTACTATCGGTGCAACGGTTTCGCAGTCAGGGCGGTGCAGAACTTTTCCCAGAAATAACCCCGTCAAAGTCAGCAAAGAGCCGCATACCAATGCGGCTTCAGGCTGACTTTGCACTCAAATAAACAAATAAACTATGATTATTATAGAAACAACAAACGGGCCCTGGTTAGTGAACGACGCGACAATACAAGACGTTTATTTTGAAAGGGAATTGCAGACAGTTATTGTACATCCGACACAATCTGAGAATTATAAGATCGAGAATGTGGAAAACGTGCAATACTACAATCTTACTCAGCCGGACGTCTATAAGTGGGATAGCTCGGAGGTTGAAAAACTGAAGGCACAAAATTCAGAATGGGCAGAGCGCAATAGAATAATGCGAACAGACATGCTAAAATTATACCAAGAGCGCGACGATTTGGAAAAACAAGTCAGAGCATTAAAAAGAAAACAAAATAAATTTGATTGAGGCATATATATAACTTATAAAATATTAAGATCATGACAAGGAATGAATTTATCGCGAGAGCAGCCATCGCTATGGCTGGAAACAAGGAATTCGCAAATTTCGGCAAACTTCGCTACAGCGAAATAGCTGAGAATGCAGTATCTCTGGCCAACAGAATGGATCTGGAAGTTGACTGGGATTAAGTGAGATTCAAGGAGGACTGACGTATGAGCAAGATAGAATGGACTGAAAAGACGTGGAACCCGATTCACGGTTGCACGAAGGTAAGCGAAGCCTGTCAGAACTGCTATGCGGATGTAATGGCTCGCAGGCTACAAGGCAATCACATCAAGAGTTACGAAAACGGGTTCAAGGTGTCGCGCAACATCGACGCGATGAAGGAACCCTACGAATGGAAGAAGCCAACGATGGTGTTCGTCTGCTCAATGGGCGACCTGTTCCACGAAGACGTACCCCACACATGGATAACCCCCGTGATGCGAGTGATAGAGAAGACACCGCAGCACACCTACCAGATACTCACGAAGCGTCCGTGGCGCATGGAAGAATACTTCCTGAGCCATCCGCTGCCAAAGAACGTGTGGCTCGGTACGACGTGC
>JBGUGY010000236.1:0-10037 GCA_045111775.1 Bacteroidaceae bacterium
TGCGGCTCTCAGCTACAAGCGCGGTCTCGACCTCGACAAAGACCCTCAGTTTCAGGCTCGCCTTGCCGACCCTCAGATGAAGGAATATATGTACGGAAGCTCGGCAACGGTTCTCGACAAGGAGATTGACAAGAGCGCGAAGCTTGCCGTTTACATCTTTATTGGCGCTATCGCCGTTATCGTTATGTACTCTATCTTGCAGATTGCCGGACTCGACATCCGTCCTGAGTTCCCTACGGGTAAATTAGACGATGCCGGAAACCCAATAGTAAAGCCTATCGGCATGAACATCATCATTCAGATTGTGATGATAACTGCCGCTGCCTTCATGATTATCTTCTGCAACGCAAGCCCTAAGAAAGCCGTGGGCGGAGCAGTATGGCAGAGCGGTATGGTGGCTGTCGTTGCCATCTACGGCATTGCATGGCTTGCCGATACTTACTTCGGCAACTACATGGATGTTATGAAGGGCGGACTGGAAGGCATCGTGAGCCAGTATCCGTGGACAATAGCGCTGGCGTTCTTTGCCGTTTCGGTTTTGATTAACTCTCAGGGCGCGGTTGTGGTATCCATGCTTCCGCTGGCTTACTCGCTGGGCATTCCGGGTCCTATCCTCCTTGGCGTTCTGCCAAGCGTGTACGGCTATTTCTTCATCCCTAACTATCCGAGCGATATTGCAACGGTAAACTTCGACCGTTCGGGCACAACCGTCATCGGAAAATATCTGCTTAACCATAGTTTCATGATGCCGGGATTGGTCAGCGTGATAGTATCAACCATAGTGGGAACGCTCATAACCATGCTTGTTTATTGACAAAAAGTAAGTGGCAATCAACATTTTTTCTTAAATTTGCACACTAAAGACAAATCAAAAGAATAAGAGAGATATGAAGATTCAAAAAATTTTATTGCTTGCCGCTCTTGCAGGCATGGCTTCGACTGCCAACGCGCAGTTTCAGAAGAGCATCCTGAAGGAGTTCCAGCAAAACTCAAAGTTCGGCGGCTACATTATCGGAAAGTACGACTTTAACGATAAGGAAGGCACAGATGCCAACGGCGGCTTCGACCTTCGTCTGGGTCGTGTGTATGTAGACGGAAAGTTTCAGGATTTCAACTACAAACTTCAGGTTGAGGTAAGCGGTACGCCAAGCACCGCCAATACTACCGAGAAGATTGCGCGTATTGTAGATGCTTACGCAGAATGGGAGAAATATCCGTTTGCAAAAATCAAGTTCGGACAGTTTAAGAGAGCCTTCACCTTCGAGAATCCTTACAATCCGTTCGATGTAGGCTTTAACAGCAACGCTCAGGTTGTAAGCAAGCTCTCGGGCATGGCAGACAGAACGGGAGAGCACTCAAGCGGCGGCCGTGACCTCGGAATACAGCTTCAGGGTGACTTTGCCAAGATGGCTGACGGTCATAACCTTATCCACTATCAGGTTATGGTTGCCAACGGTCAGGGCATCAACCATGCCGATGTAAACAAGACTAAGGACGTTATCGGAACAATTCAGTTTGTGCCAATAAAGAACCTTTACATCGGCGCATTCGGCTGGGCTGGTAATTATACCAAGAACGGCGTAACAGTAGACCGCAACCGTATGTCGTTCGGATTCAAGTACGAGAGCGACTGGACTTTCCGCGGAGAGTATGCAACGTCTCAGGGCCATAAGATTTCGGACTATTCATTCGACGATAACGAGGGCGTTTACAAGCTCACAAAGAACATTGGCAAGGACAAGGCTGATGGCTGGTATCTTACCGTAGGAGCACCTGTAGCCAAGGGCTTCAAGATTTACGGAAAGTGGGATGTTTACCGCGACTACAAGAGTACTGAGAGCGCAACAAACCAGTACACTCTGTCGGCAAACTACTATCTCAACAAGAATCTGAAGATTCAGGGCACTTTCTACCACACTCACACAGGCGAGGAGGTTGCAGGCGACCACGACTTCAACACAGTTGACATTCAGCTTTACTGGCGATTCTAAATTAAGAACAGCATAAAAAAAGGCAGGCTTCATTTCACGAAAGCCTGCCTCTTTTTTATATCTAGTCTGCCCGACTGATTAGTTCTTTATCATCTCGAGCAATTCGTATACTTTGATAAAAGGATTGTGCGTTGTGGTTGATTTAACAGTTTTGTAGTCCTTGCTGAAATACACGTCCCAGAACGAGCTGTCGTCGTTAGGGTCTTGATAATGAAAGTGATACATGTCGTCTTTCTCGCCCATGTACACGAAAACCGTTTCGCCATACATGTTGTTACCGTCAATATCTGAGAAAAAACACTTTGTCCGGTCGTCAGAGAATGAGACGTACTCGAGTTGGTTTTTTGCTGGCAGTTCTTCGGATGTTGCCTTGTTCACCTCCTTCACATTGCGGTAACTGTACAATGCGTGAGCGTTCAACAGTGAACAATATGCTAAAATCAGGAATGTAGATATTAAAATTCTTTTATTCATACTATCTTTTCGCTATGCCTTGGCAAAGAAACAAAAACACAATTCATCGTGTAGTAGGTATTGCGCACATCCCGCAAGAGTGCTAACCCAATTATTCTCAGCAAGTTTCAACATCCTTTGCATCTTTTTACCGACATATAATTCAAATTTGGGTGCAAAATTACAAAAAATGTTCAACATATATGTCATAAAATACAAAAAAGATGGCAAAACATTTCACATTTTTGCCATCTCATCTATAAAAAAATAAATCTTCAGCCTTATTTAGCCTCCCAGCCAAGGGCACTTGCGCCAAGTACGGCAGCGTCGCTGTCCTTCAGTTCAGAAACGAGCATCTTTGCCTTTCCCTTGAAGATTGGCATAACATTCTCGTTATACGAATCCTTTATCGGATCCATGATGTACTTGCCGCTCTTTGTCAGTCCGCCAAAGAAGATGAATGCCTCTGGCGATGAGAAGGCAGCGAAGTCGGCAAGCGCCTCGCCCAGAATCTTTCCGGTGAAATCGAATATCTTGAGTGCCACGACATCGCCCTTAACTGCTGCATCGTACACATCCTTAGATGTAATCTCCTCTGGGTTGAGGTCGCGCAAAAGGCTTGGTGTAGAATCCTTTGTCAGAATCTCGCGCGCCGTGCGAGCAACGCCTGTTGCCGAGCAGTATGTTTCGAGACAGCCCTTGCGTCCGCAGCCGCACAGTCTGCCGTCTTCGCGGCGCATGATAACGTGTCCAAGCTCGCCTGCAAAGCCGTCGCATCCGTAAACAAGCTGTCCGTTAATAACGATGCCCGAGCCAACGCCTGTGCCGAGGGTTATTACGATGAAGTTCTTCATACCGCGAGCCGCGCCGTATGTCATCTCGCCAATGGCAGCCGCATTTGCATCGTTTGTAAGCGCAACAGGAATGCCAAGCTTAGTCTTGAACATGCTCGCCATCGGAACGATGCCCTTCCAAGGAAGGTTTGGAGCGTGCTCTATTGTTCCGTTGTAGAAGTTGCCGTTTGGCGCACCAATGCCAAAGCCCTTTATCTTCTCTATGCCGCCAACCTTCTCAATCATTGGCATAAGAATGTTGCACACAGCCTGAATATAATCCTCGATGTTTGGATATTGCTGAGTCTTTACAGAGTCTGTACAAAGAATATTTCCTCTGGCATCAACAATGCCGCAAACCGAATTGGTACCGCCAAGGTCCATTCCAATTACGTATGGTTTTTCTGTTTCCATGTTATTTTTTGTTTACTAAAGGTTTTATTAAAGATTGTGCTCCGTTTGAGCATTGCAAACTTAATTCTATTTTTTCATTCTGCCAACAAAAAAGTGCATCCTAATTTGTTAACAAAAGTGAAAAACCGCACTTTTTTGACCTGTATCATCAGAAGACGGCATTTTTTTAATGCAAAATCGATTTTAAAATTAAGAGCGATGCCCTATTTTGATGTATCTTTGCACGAAAACATCGCATAATATGAAAAAAATTCTTTTCGTTTGCCACGGAAACATCTGCCGAAGCCCAATGGCTGAGATGATAATGAAGAAGATGGTTGCCGACCGAAACCTTGCGGATGCCTTCGAGATTGCTTCGGCTGCCACATCTACCGAGGAGATTGGAAACGACATCTATCCGCCGGCAAAGGACTGCCTGCGCCACCACAACATTCCCTTCACGCGCCGCCGTGCAAGACAGATGACGGTTGCCGACTACAACTATTACGACCATATATTTGTTATGGACGACAACAATCTGCGCTTTCTGCATTGGAGTATGCCCGACATTGTAGTGGATGCCGGACACGGAAAGTTCTACGACCCCAACGGTAAAATACAAAAGCTTATGAGCCTTACCGGAAGCAACGCAAGCGTTGCCGACCCATGGTATACCGACAACTTTGAACGCACATACAACGATATCTGCGAGGCTTTGGAATATCTGTTTAAAAATATTAAGCCGCTTATTATTAATGAATATTTACTATGAGATAAGGTTTTAAACAAAACCAGATATTAGAAATCTTCAATCTTGACTTTTCGAATGACCGATTTTTGCGATAAAGGCAGACAGTGGCAACACTACGAAATTTCGCGATAAACATCCAGACTTGAGCTATACGACTTCCACTATTAGAACCCTCAATTTGATTAGTCTCACTTTGCTCATGCCGAGCGTACAAAAAATACAAGCCTGCGTAAAAAAAAGCAGGCTTGTACTATACAACTTAACCAAATTCACTCGGTTTTAAGGAAACCAATGAAAGCAAAAACACACACAACTGCGGCACCAAATTTGATGAAGGTTTGCATAGTTTGCGCATTATTGTTATCATGATTCTTTTTCAATCCACTATCCTCATGTTCAAGATATTGAATATGCCCAAGAATTGCTTTTCTCTTCTCCGGATCCGTCTCTTTGTAATACAAATCGTTCCAGAACATAATATTCTTTCTATTCACTTCGAGCTGCTCCTTAAAAGAATCTTCCCGATCCTTATAAAGAGACAAGAGAAATTCCAAACTTGCTTCTACAGCAAGGTTTACAACTCTGGTACTGCGACCAGTTTCACCCGGCTTCATATTATTTGCCGGAATAGTTTTTAAATTTTCCATTTGAAAATGGGTTTAATTAATATTAAGATCCTCCCTACTTCACGTAGATAATGATCCGTTAAAATTCTCTGTGTAGCCCTGACCTCGCAGGTAGGATTACGATGCAAATATATCTTGGAAATAACATTTCACAAAGACTAAATTTACTATATTTGCAGAGGAAAAGCATTTATATGATCTGGAGGTAATTATTTACCTTTTGAATCTTTTTAAATTAAGAAAAACAATTATGTACGACCCAGAAGAAACAAAACAGATGTATAATTGGTTGCAGGCAATCTGCAACACATGTCTCATTGCATCCAAAGAAGAATTAGGAAAAATGATTGATTATCCATCCCTTAAAGATAACGACCTTTCAAAAAAGTTCAAGACAACAGATGGAAATTTGAAAGAGTTCTTAATCCGTTCAACTTTCCATGAGTTTGAACATAAAGTTTCAGAAGATTCCGATGGTCTTATAGCCTTAAGTGAATGGCTCGACAAATATAAAAAGGCAAGCGAAGAATATAAAAAAAGGATAACATTTTGGAATGGAAAAGCTGTAAAGGAAAAACAAGAATCCTTATTAGATTACATTCTATTTTCACATATTATAGACGATATCCATAAATACAATTGGAAAAAAGATTGGTATGAGGAAGAAAGAAAAGGTGTAGATCTTGAAATTCTACTTCTAATCTCACTAAGAATCCTTCCATTTTATAGTGGCAAAGGAGAAGCAGAAGATGAGCCAGTATCAGTCCTACTTAAGTTTCTTAATGATTTTTTTAATGGAACAGGGGAACTATTCGAGAATATATGCCAATTGCTCAACGAACACAAATATAAAAACAGTAGAATTAACTCAGTGACAATATTACGTAAGATTGTAAAACAAATAAAAAATATATCAAAGCCAGAATATCCAGAAGAACTATTCAATAAAGCAAAATCTATAAATGTTCTAACACACATGGGGTTACAGAATAACGCAGACCAAGACATTCTATGGACGGATGGCATAAATTTACATGTTTTTTACAAATTTGATTTTCATGAGGCAACAGCAAGTCTGTATAAATACGACATAAGAAAAAAAATATATACCCGTTACATTATTGCTTTTTTTTCAGTACACAGAGAAAAATACGGAACAATTATTAATCCTCAATTTATTATACCAGCATTAATGAAAAATTATGAAGATGCACTTCACTATACATCTACATTCGCATGGAAGTTTGATAAAAATTCTATTTCTTTTAGTATAATAGAATCCCCATACACAAAGCTCAAAGAATGGGTTAATACTTTCAGAAAACTAAAATTAACCAGAATTGATGAGAAGAACGATTCTTCTTATAATTCTTTTATGAAAAGCCTTAATAAAAAATCATTTTACGAAAACGAATATCCCGAGACAGAATATCTTTTTATTCCCACCCTTCACTCGATAACATACGACAACTGTGTAATCGTAAATGATATTAAGAAGAACGGAGAAGGAGAAGAAGATTTTATTCGTGATACAGATACTGAATATAAAATTGACTCGAAATGGTTTGGTGACGAAAGAAATAATATCGACACCCCAATAGGTGTTATTATCCTCAATTATAAAGATAATCCTGAGCAATGGGAAAAATACATCTTCATTCCATTAAAAAATTTATCTTTTCCAATTATAAACGGAGAAGTTGTATTTCCTGATGATCCTATTTAAAGCCTCTTGGATATCATACAACTATTAGTATTCTACTTGATAAGGTGTATATCGTATTCCAGCTATTCATTTAAGAACACGCAAAAAAATCTACACTTCGCATCCTTGCGCCAGGCCCAACTCGCGCATTTTCTTCTTCAGCATCTCTACAAACTCGTAGTTTTTTATGTTCCAGTTTGGAGCAAGCAGAAGGTCTTTGGGCGAGCTTGACACAAAACGCTCGAGCACAACATCGCGGCGGATGTGCGAGATGTAACTGATTACGGCATCGATATATTCCTCGGCAGTAAAGAGGCGGAACGGACTCTGCTCGTACTCGCGCGCCATTACCGTGCCTTTTATTAGCTGAAGCTGATGCAGTTTGAGCGTGGTTATCGGCAGTTGGTTTACGAGTCTTGCCTGTCTGATGAGTTCGGCATCGTCCTCGCCCGGCAAACCCAAGATTACATGCGCGCCGACGTAGATTCCACGCTTCGCCGTCCGCTCGATAGCCTCAACGCTCTGCGCGTATGTGTGACCGCGGTTTATGCGGCGCAGAGTATCGTCGTTGGCACTCTCAATGCCATACTCAACGGTAAGGAAAGTGCGCTGCGCAAGGTCGGCAAGATAGTCGAGCAACTCGTTGGGCATACAGTCGGGGCGCGTTCCTATTACCAAGCCAACGACATCATCGGCTTTCAGAGCCTCCTCGTAAAGGCTTATCAGATGGCGGAGCTCGCCGTAAGTTCCGGTATAAGCCTGAAAATAAGCCAGATATTTCATCTCGGGATATTTCCGGGCAAAGAAAGCCTTGCCTTCCTCAATCTGCTGAGTTACAGACTTCTGCGTGGCGCAATACGACGGGTTGAAGGTCTGGTTGTTGCAATATGTGCATCCGCCAAAGCCCTTGCTGCCGTCGCGGTTGGGACATGTAAATCCGGCATTGATTGAAATCTTCTGCACCTTGAACGGGAAAACCTTTCCGTAGAACGAGGAAAGTTCGGTATAAAGATAGTCGTTGTTAGTCATCTGCTCATTATTTGCCGCAAAAATATACAAAAAAAAGCAATGCTCTTGCCGTTGTGAAGTTTTTTAAGTTTCTTTGCATAAAAATCATGAATATATGAAAAAATCGATTGTTATTGCCGGCATTGTCGCAACGCTGGCTTCGAGTGCGATGGCACAAAAACTGGAGTTGAGAGATTTGACATCATACCGCTACATGCCAAAGCAGATTCACGGCATCACGCCGTCGCCCGTAAACCCAAAGACATACACCATTATCAAGGCAGAGAAGGAAATCAGCGCGTTCTCGTTTGCCGACGGCAAAGAGGTTGAGCCTTTTCTGAAACTCGACGGAAAGGTTAAGTTCTGCGGAAATCTTGCCAAGGCCGACGGCGACAAGGCTACCCAGCTTCGCGATATCGACGACTACATAGCATCGCCCGACGGCAAGTCGCTGCTTCTGCAAACCAACACGAAGAAGATTTACCGTCATTCGTTCACCGCCGACTTCTACCTCTACAACCGCACGGAGAATATTCTGCACAAGGTAAGAAAGCATCATCTTATGCAAGAGCCTACATTCTCGCCCGACGGCAAGATGATTGCCTATGTGTGCAAGAATAATCTGCACATCATCGACATAGCAAAGGGCGAGGACAAGCAGATTACATCCGACGGAAAATTCAACCACATACTTAACGGAATTCCCGACTGGGTAAACGAGGAGGAGTTTGCATACAGCCGCGCATACGACATGAGCGCAGACAGCAAGCACATTGCATGGATAAGATTCGACGAGAGCAAGGTAAAATCTTACTCTATGCCGATGTACAAAGGCTTCGCGCCTTCGCACAAGGAAAACGCGCTCTATCCGGGCGACTACACCTACAAATATCCGAAGGCTGGCGAGCAGAATGCCACAGTAAAGGTGCTAAACTACAACATCGAAGAGGGCAAGACTTCCGAAATAAACGTTCCGCTCGATGCCGACGGCTACATTCCGCGCATTATGTTCACCGCACAGCCGGGCATCCTTGCCGTAACAACACTCAACCGCCATCAGAGCAAGTTCTGCATCTATCTGTGCAACGTTAACACGGGCGACACAAAGCTTATTCTCGAAGAAAATGCAAAGAAATACATTCCGGAGGAGACTTATGCAAACCTGCATTTTTACAAGAACTGCTTTGTGCTCGAGAGCGACAGAGACGGCTACAAGCATCTTTATCTGTACGACCTTAACGGAAAGCAGAAGCAGCTTCTTACTAAGGGAAACTGCGATGTTACCGACTTCTACGGATACGACGAGAAGAGCGGAACGGTCTACTATCAGAGCACCGAGGGCAATCCGCTTCAGCGATTCGTGGTGAAGAGCGAGAAGGGCAAGAAGACCGTCCTCACACCGCAGAAAGGCACAAACAAGGCTATTTTCAGCACCGATTTTGCCTACTTCATCAACACCTTCTCGAGCTTCGACACGCCTCACGTCACTTCAATCTTCAACAACAAAGGCAAGAGCCTGACCGTGCTTGCCGACAACAACGACTTGAAGAAGAAGATTGATGAGGTAAGCGGCGCGAAGAAGGAATTCTTCACATTCAAGACAAGCAGCAACGTTGAGCTGAACGGCTACATGATTAAGCCGTACAACTTCGACAAGAGCAAGAAATATCCGGTGATAATGTATCAGTACAGCGGTCCGGGCTCGCAGCAGGTGCTCGACAGTTGGAATACGGGCAACATGACTGGCTGCCTGTGGGAGAGATACATGGCAGACAAGGGCTTCGTGATGGTCTGCGTAGACGGTCGCGGAACAGGCGGACGAGGAGCCGACTTCGAGAAATGCACTTATCTGCGCCTTGGCGAAAAGGAATCGGAAGACCAAGTAGAGGCTGCTCTGCATCTGGCTTCGCTGCCGTTTGTAGACAAAGACAGAATAGGCATCTGGGGCTGGAGTTTCGGCGGATTCAACACGCTGATGGCGATGAGCGAGGGCAGAAACGCGTTTGCATGCGGCGTTGCCGTTGCGCCTCCAACCGACTGGCGATTCTACGACACCATCTACACCGAGCGATACATGCAGACTCCACAAGAGAATGCCGAGGGCTACAACATCTCGCCTATCGGTCGCGCCAAGAGTCTGCACGGCAACCTGCTTATCTGCCACGGTCTTGCCGACGACAACGTTCATTTCCAGAACACGGCCGAATATCAAGAGGTTCTGGTTCAGTTGGGCACTCAGTTCGAGAGTCAGTACTACACCAACCGAAACCACAGCAT
>JBGUGY010000237.1:0-2241 GCA_045111775.1 Bacteroidaceae bacterium
AGGTGATGAGTAGGTCGAATTTTCTTTATTCAATGGCAAATGCAAATCACAAATCATACGCTACTTCGGAATGACGCTGAAAGCGTCACCTCTCAGTAACCGCAACATCCGTAGGATCTGCGGACTAAAATGACACGAACTTCACCGACCCTGAAAGCGGTCGCCCATTGCAACTGCTGGGGCACTCCTTCAGAGTGCATGCCGTTTTATGATTCCTATTCCGCAGGTCGTTCCGACCTACTGTTACTGAGCGGAGACGCCTTCAGCGTCTACTAATGCTTGTTGCGAGATTTCTTCGGGATGTCTTCGGGTTTCGCTCGGGTTTAAAGCATATTCAGAGGTGGAAATTCTTGTATCCCTTCGGTAGCAAGCGAACGGAGTTCGAGCGGCAAATTTGGCTGAACGGGCATTTGATTCTCAATAAAAAAGCCTCCATTCGTCACAAAACAGCGCAGATTATCCCAGATTTTTGGCGATACACGCAACTATACATACCTTTGCGGTCGAACACAAAAAAAATATGATGAGAACAATAGTAACATTTGCCCTGTTCGTGGCGACACTAGTAAATGCACAGGGGTTCGAGGCGCAAAACGGTTATATATCCAAGCAAGACAGTCTGCTTCAGGATTACGACTATTTCTTCAGTCAATTGGAGCAGATACACCCCGATCCCTATAGCGCTTTTGGAGGGAAGGATGGGTTTGGCAAGGCCGTGAAGCAATTGAGAGATAAGCTGGTCATCCGCAACTCTTTGACACTTAACGAGATGCAGATAGAAGTAACCAAACTGATATCCGCACTCCACGACGAACATACTTATATAAGGTATGATAAAGCGCCAAAGAAAGTAGAAGACCAATGGGTTCCACTAAAATTTAAGGTGATTCCAGATGGCATCATCGTAAACGGATACACTCCTGAACTGAAGTCCTTGAAGGGAGCGATGTTGTGCGAGGTGGAAGGTGAGCCATTAAAATCGGTACTTAATCGACTCGACAAACTTGTTGTTTCTGAGAATCGCTATGGACTGATGGGTAAAGCATGCAGAAACATTGGCAACATCAACACCCTGCGACAGCTATTCCCTACATTCAATAAAGAACAGGTTTCAATGAAGTTCCGCTTGGCTAATGGCAAGGATACGCTCGTCAGTCTTCCCTTCTATCCCAACGGTCCGTTTTGGGAAAACATTGTATGGACATCTACTGATGAACGTTTCCCACATAAGAACTTCGAATACCGCTTTGTCGATAACAGCAAACAAACGATGGTGATGTGTATCAACTCTATAGTGAGTGCCGACATACCAAATCTCGAAAGCTACGGTCTGAAATCGGATGTGATTGTGGCTGATGCCTTTTCCAAGATGCTTCGTGAGATGAAGGCGGCTAATAGCCCTCGTCTCATCATAGACCTGCGCGGCAATGGTGGTGGTTGGACAATGATCATGTATGCTGCACTGTACGAGCTCTACGGCAAGCGTTTAATGGATACCGATTTAGGCATGCACTTTGCCACCAAAGTATCAGATGGTTGGCTCAAAAAGTACAATACGACCTTAGAACAGGTCAATCAGGATAGAGGTACATCGCTGAAGATTGGCGATTTCATTGAACAATCATCAAACATCAGCAGTTTCGACTGGTTTATGTGTGCCGACATGAGCATTATCAAAGCACAAGACGGCGACCCCATCTACAAGCCAAAAGAAATCTATGTGGTTACAGATGTGCAGACCTTCAGTTCAGCTTTCCATACCGCTTATATGCTGCGGAAGATGGGAGCCAAGGTGGTAGGCGTACCTTCCGGGCAGGCACCCAACACGTTTATGGAGGTTACACGATTCAATTTGCCAAATACAGGTCTTGAATGCTCTGCCTCCAACTCCCTGCAGAGTTGCTTCCCCACAGACCATCCTATGGCAAAGACTTTTGCTCCAGACATTCAACTGTCGTATGATGACTATCGCAAGTTCGACTTCAGTAAGGATGCAGAATTATTGTATATCGAAAAGCTAAAAATGAAATGAAAAAACTTATGAACAAAATTGTATTGATAACAGGCGCAACAAGCGGGATAGGACTCGCCTGTGCAAGGAAGTTCGCCGAGAATGGCAACAAGGTGATATTGACAGGCAGAAACGAGCAGCGACTGTCGGAGATTCGCAAGGAACTGGAGACAAATGGTGCAAACGTGCTGACGCTGGCCTTCGATGTGAGAGACCGCGAAAAGGCAGCA
>JBGUGY010000238.1:0-2816 GCA_045111775.1 Bacteroidaceae bacterium
CTACGCTATTTTACTCGTATTTTGCTGCAAAGCAATAATAAACACCATTCTTCATCTTATAAAAGACATCTTCAGGAGTAAAAACAAGACCAATATAGCTATGTTTACATTCTCCTTCCAAAGTTCCAACATAAAGAAAATCCTTGTTTATTCTCCATACGCTCCAATCATTCTGGATATCAGGTCTTGTATAATTGCCCTTTCTCTTAAAAATAATATTTTCAATATCTCCAACATCAGCGCATTTTCCGACTTTTTCCCACAAGCCTCTTTTTACGCCTCCACTAACCACACAATGAGCATAGAAATCAACTTCGCCTTTCACAACCTCATCAAGTTTCGGCTCGGCATCGATAGGATATTTTTCCTTGAATACACGAACAACATCGCTATTTAACTGTGTCAAATCACTGACGATATATTGCAGATACCGTTTGTATTTACCATCTATATTGGCGCAAAACACATCGCTAACCTTTGTTACTACTCGTTTTGCCATAAAAATTCTTATCTCTTGTTAGAAACCTTAGCAAGAAGCCATTTATAGCCGATGGCGAGAATGAGAGTAACGCCCATGTAGGTCAGCGCGGCAAGATATGGCGAGCCGCTCTTTCCCCAGCCAATGGTAAACAGCCTTATGCTTGGGTGAATTACGAATACAAAGCTCGACAGCGCACCGAGCCATGCCAGAACACTTATTCCCTTAGAGTGTACGAACTTTATGAAGCACACCGCCATGACAACCACAAAGAACGGCGCGGCAAGCCAGCTCAGTGCGTTGAAGCAGCAGAGCACCGTTATTCCGGCAGCAGGGATAATCATCCAGCGGTTAAACGGAATAGGGTAGCGCGCCATCCACACGCCCATGCAGAATGGCAGGAGCGAGCCTACAAAATTATAGCGCAGATACTGAATGGCATCGTGCTGTCCCGGAGCATCGATGTAGAACATTGCCACCGCCTGAAGCAAAATTGATGTTACGATGCTGATGCTCAAGACGCGGCGTCCGGTGCGCATTATCAGCAGATAGTAGAAGAAGTATAGCTGAAGGGTTAGCGAGAAGTACCAGTACGGTCCCGGATATACGTTCTTGTCGGGGTTTGGCAGAAGATTGACGATATAGGTGAAGTTACACAGCACATCGACCACATTCCAACGACTGCAAACCGAATAGTTGTGATAGTAGAAATCGGCAACGAAGAAGAGAACGTAGGCAAGAAACATCAGCTTCCAGAACTTCAGAAAGTTGTACGAAGTGAACTTCAAGAACGACGGAACGGGCTTTCCGCTCTCGTATTTCTTTACCATTCCGTAGCCGCTGAGAAACACAAAGACAGGCACGCCGTAGTGTCCGAAGTACGAGAAGAAGTCGATAAGCAGATTAGGACTCAGTTGCTTCACATGCTCGTACATGTGGTATGTCTTGTAGTAATTGTACTGATATTCGTTTTCGGATACGGCAAACGGCAGCCAGTGAAAAAAGTTGTGCAGTGCAATGAACAAGATTGCTATTCCCTTCAGAGCCGCGCTTTCCGCCCGAGTCAGTTCGATGTGTTTCATTTTCCTTTTTTTGATTATTATATTTGTGCAAAAATAAGAAAAAACGCTCAACTAATCGGGTTTTCTGTGCGATTTATGTCCGAGTGTGCAAAATTAAAACGACAAAAAACGGTTATATCAGAAAATGGCATCGCGTTTCATTAAAAATGAACGTTTTGACAATATAATTTCCTTGTTGGTAAAAATATTTTGGTAATAATTTCTTAAATTCGTAAAAAAATTGCAATTTTGCAAATCAGTATGTATTGGATAGAAGCATTAAAGTTTTTTGAAATATTAGAGAAGGGATTGCTGATTGGTGTGATTGTGTCAGCCCCGATGGGTCCTGTTGGAATACTCTGCATTCAGCGCACGCTGAACAAGGGCAGATGGTACGGCTTTGTAACGGGATTGGGAGCGGCTATAAGCGATATGCTTTATGCCTTTGTCACCGGTTTTGCATTGAGTTTTGTGGTTGATTTCATTGAGAATGAGCGCAATATGTTCTACCTGCAGCTTGTAGGCAGCATTCTGTTGTTCATTTTTGGCGTGTACACGTTCAGAAGCAAGCCTGAGAAGAATATCCGTCCTTCGTCGAACAAAAAAGGAACGCTTGTAAGCAACTGCTCGTCAGCCTTTTTTATTACACTGAGCAATCCTCTCGTCATATTTCTGTTTATAGCATTCTTTGCCCGGTTTAATTTTGTTGTGCCCGACAGTGAGAAGAATCACCATCTTATGCAGATTGTGGGCTTTATTAGCATCTTCATCGGCGCGCTGGCATGGTGGCTGTGCCTCACATACTTCATCGACAAGGTGAGGACAAACTCGCAGGAGAAGACCATCTGGATTTTGAACCGTGTGATTGGTGTTATCGTTATGATTGTGTCAATTCTCGGCTTCATTCTAACATGGGCCGGTCTGTCGTTCCACTAAAAAACGTTTTATTCAGATATGTATATTGCTAAGAAGTTGAGAGAGCAGAACATCTGCGAATATCTCATATACATGTGGCAGATTGAGGATATAATAAGAGCGTACAAATTCGACATAGACGCTCTTAAAGACAACTATCTCACAAAGTTCAATCCAACCGAGCAGCAGATGGCTGAACTTGTTGAGTGGTACGGAAACATCATCGAGATGATGCGTAGCGAGCAGGTGATGGAATCTGGTCACATTCAGATAAACAAGAACGTGATTATCAACCTTACCGACCTTCACGACAGTCTGCTCAAGAGCGACAAGTTCCGTTTCTACTCGCAGGCTTACTACAA
>JBGUGY010000239.1:0-2923 GCA_045111775.1 Bacteroidaceae bacterium
AATGCTCGACCGTTTCGACAGTTCGCTCATTGCCATCCCGGCAGTTGCGCTGTATCTTGCAATCTGCGAATCTTATTTCAGATAATAGCAAACGCCGCCTTGCATCAGCAAATGCATGGCGGCGTTTTTAATATATACGACAAAAGCGTACGTCCCGAACGCATCCCGAAGGAATCCCGAACAATCAACGAAGTCTAAAACATGAGAAAAAAGCCCTACAACATTCATCAGAAATGGCAAGTCAAGCCAGCGCGCGCCTCGAAAGTATTGGTTTTCACATTATCATAATACTTGTAGTTGGTTTTGCGACCAAAGAACGTACTGCTTATAACGATGCTCCAGTTCTTTCTGAGGTCAATCTCAGCAATTGGGTTTACAACCAAAAGAGCGGCATTGCCCTTGTCGCCCTGCGAATTAAGGAACAGAGGGTCTACCTTCGACAAATCTTTCTGCTCATAGCCCTTCCATGTATATATGCGGTAGTACTGGGTATGCAGAATGAAGCGTCCGAAGTGGCGCAGTTCGAGATGCGTCTTTGCCTTGACGCTGAAGCCGCTTCCCATGTTGTAGTCACGGTCGATAAAACTGTAATAGTCGCTCTTTGTGCCGCCCAGCAAAATTCCGTTTATGAAAATTCGCTGTTCCAGACGGTTTAGCGCGCCTACACTTGGAAACTGGAAGATGAATCCCGGGCCGAAAGCCGCAGCCTCGCTAATGCGGTACGGAGTCTGGTCCGAACCATCCTTTACCGCCTTTGAGTTGAAATAATCGAAATGCTGATATACTCCGAACTCGCCCTTTATGTTCTTGCTGTCGAACACAAGCGCGCTCCATAGTCGTCCAACCAGATTCAGACGGTTGATAATAGGCTGATTACGGCTCAGACCGAAAGTAATCTCGGCATTGAAATAATCGTAAGGTGAATTGGTTTCGCCCTCATTAACAGGGTCGCCATAGTCAAGATACAGATTAATGTAAGGATTGTGCTCTCCCCTGAACAACGAACCATTATCGGCCAGATAGCGGTTGCCCACCGACATAGAAAAGTCGATAGGGAATTTTTCGCGGTCGTGATACAGATAGTTTTCGTTGCGAACCCACCACGCATCGCCCGTGGCCATACGTTTAAGTCCGCCCATCGGGTTGAAAACCGTTGCAGCAGCCTCGCGCAGGAATCTGTTAAACCCTCGTTTTCTGTCATCAAGAAATATGCGGCTTATGCGGTTGGTTATCTCGCCTATACAGATGCCGCCGCAAGTGGTGGCTATCAGATCGTTGATTGCCGGCGGCTCAACCTCGCCCAGAAACTCCCACTCAAGAGAGCCGACGAGAGCGTATGGTGCCGACTGCCAGAAATTAAGCCCCTGCGAGCGAGCTGAATTGAAATAGAGATTGCCGTGATACGGGTGCATGAAAAGGTTTGTTGAGAACTGGTCGTTGTCCCATACAAAGCCGTGTCTGAAGTTGTTGCGGCACGAACGTAGGCTTGTCTTTGCAAAGTCTTCATCCAATACAAAGCGGTCGAACAAATGCACGCCCAGATTCACGCCCGTAACCTGCGCCAATGCCCACCAAGGATGCTTACGTTGCAGACCGTTGTTTACCATTATGCTGTCGCTCTCTCCGTTGTCATCAACAACCATCGGGGCTGAATATTTCCGAATATCGCCATTACGCAGATAGCGGAACGTTAGTCCGGCCTCGACCAACGGTCTGCTGCGATAGTGCCGCCATCGCTGGTAGTATCGCGTATCGCCGTAGCCCACGCTTGCAAACGCTCCCAGTTTCTTCGAAATCTGATAGTCAAGATTCAGGCGCGCCTGCAACGAGAAGAGGCGTTCGGGCGCATCGGCCGAATTCTGCTTGAATGTCTCTACATGATAGTAGCCAACATCGCCGCTTAGCGTCCACCTCGGACTGAGCCGCGTGTAAGCGCCGAGGCGGTAGAACAACGCTCCTGAGAATTTCTCGTCGAGCCCCATGAAGTGTGTGCCGAAGCCAACGATATTGTAAGTATAGCGATTGCGGAAGCGCACGGCTACGTTTCCCTTTGTGGTGCTACCGCCATACATCAACAAGTCTACCTCGGTATTTGGGTTGACATTTACCAGTCCAAGTTTGTGCGCGATGGTGTCGTGGGAAATGTTGAGCAATCCAATCTGCCAACCCTTAGGATGTGTGCGCGCCACATTGAATATTCCGATTTGCGTACCATTAAGCGAGTCGGCATAGTTGTAGAATGCAGCCTGCAAACCTCGCATGTAGCCCGACGAAACGTTGAGCATACACGACAACTGAACACCTCGCAGAGAGCCCGTAGTCATATTCGAAAATCCCGACAACTGCACTCCCCTCGCCTTTGCGCCGGCAACCGACGCAACCACTCCAAACTGCATTCCGCGTACCGAATCCTGTCCGTTGACAATGCCAACGGGACAATTCTGAGCCGCGGCACTTAGCGAGGCTGCCGCCAATATCAAGACAGTAAAAACATTCTTCATAAATATATAATTTCTTTGGTTAAGCACTCGAGTGCAAAAACGTGATAAAAATATTACATTTCAACCGAAAATCACTAATATTTTTCCATTTTTATTTTGCAGAAAGTGCCGAATGTTTGTTCAAAAATCCACGACAACGAGTCTTTCAGCAGAAAACGCAGTTGCCGGGAAACAAGAAAAACCGCCTTCAAATGCTGGTTTGAAAGCGGTTTCTTTTTATAATATCTGTTTCAGAAAAATCATCCTATCGTCCGTAAAATAGCGATAAGTTTATAGTATTGCTTATTGTAAAAATCCATTGAATCGAGATGACATATTGACTTCATCTCTATCTCCTTGCCATCTTCGTCTTTTTGTGGGCGAGCGACACTGGCGCATACTGCGTTGGCTCGCTTATCGGAAAGCATCCGCTGTTCAAGCGC
>JBGUGY010000240.1:0-7353 GCA_045111775.1 Bacteroidaceae bacterium
AAAGCAACGCAATGTCGATGCCTGCCGTCGGAATGATGGTTAACTTGAGCAAGGTAAGGCTCATCGGACTGAGCGCCGACCCTCACAACGTGGTTCTGGCATGCAACCGCGGAAACGGCTTCGGAGCAAACAAAAACTTCTGTATGTTCTACTGGATTGGCGAAGATGTTACAGCCGAGAACATAACCTTCGGAAACTACTGTTCTACCGACCTCGTCTATCAGCTCAAACCCGAACTGAGCCGCAAAAGGCGCACCAACACCAACGTTCAGGCATCCATCGGAATAGCAAAGGGCGACAGATTCCACTTCAAGAACTGCCGCTTCATCGGAAGGGCGCACATGTCGCCTTTCGTCGGCGCATACCGCACGCTCTACGAAAACTGCGAGATGGAATGTAGCGAGAACGGACTGAACGGCATGGCTGTCTACGAAAACTGCAAGATAAGCCTTTACAGCAACAAGCCTCTGCACAGCACCATCAGTTCGGGCGTAGTGTTCCTTAACTGTACGTTCTACGCCGTAATGAGAGAACAGTACATAACGCGCTCGGGCGGCTCGGTGGTGATGGTAGACTGCCATTGGGACAACATAAGCGTAAAGCCTACATACCGATGGGCTCTGAAGCCGATAACAGACCAGCGCAACTACATATTCAACGTTACGGGAAACGACAACAAGAACATAGAATGGCAGAAGGAAGAACCGTGGTTTACGATAGACATGACAGGAAAGAAGATTCTTTCGGCATTCAAGAATCCTAACGGAACGTACAACGTCTACAACCTCATCTCGGGCGACGATGGCTGGAATCCGCAGATGAAGAACTATCTCGCCGTACATCACGAACCGTCCATGATTGTGGCTTCGCAGCGCAACATCACCATCGAGAGCGAGGTCGACGAGTACACTCTTACAACGCATCAGTACTACTACGGAAACAACGAGAAGCCCGAAAATCCGTACAAGGTAACGTGGTGCGTCGACAACAAGGAGAAAGCCAAACTGGTAAGCCTTCGCCCCAACGAGGACGGCAGCAAGTGCGTTGTTAAAGGCATCTCTACCGACGACCAGCCGCACACGGTTATAGTAACAGCAAGAACATCGAGCGGACTCGAGACGGCTTGCCGCGTAAACCTTATTCCAAAGCAACTTCCTCCGCCTGCCATAATCGGCACGCCTTCGATAATACAGAACGGCAGCGAGCTGAATCTTGTGTACGCACTAAAGATGGACGACACTCTGCGCGACATGTCGGTTATCGACTGGTACAGATGCCGCCGCGATGCCAACGGCAAGCCCGATACCACAAAATGGTACAAAATAAGATGTTCGCGAAAAGAGCCTCTGAAAAATTACAACATAACCGAAGAGGACAACGGCTGCTACATAATGGCAACCATAGCCACAAGACACCAGAGGTGCGAGGCTAACGAAAACATCGTGAAGGTTGTAACGCAGTCGCCTATCAGTTGCGCTGAAAATATGCTGTCGCTAAGCACCGATTTCAGCGACAAGCCGGGAACAATACAGTCTGATATTGCCGCCGGATTGTGGACTCTGACCATCAACAAGCCAGAGGACACGAACGAGTACAAGTGGGCTTTCGAGAAGAAGGACGACGATGTATACCGTTACGAATACGGAATTGACGGCGCGGCAGGCATCATAGGCTTCAACCAGGCGCATCGCGGCGCACGAATGATGTACACGCCTATGGATGGCAAATACTCAGAAATGGACGTGACAATGGAGGTTGCGCCTTGCAAGAATGCCGGGCAAGGCTTCTCCGGAACAAGCATGCAGTACATGGATGTTTACATAAAGTTCGACCCAGCCACACAGACTGGCTACGGACTGAGGATTATGCGCACAAAGAGGTTCAACTCGGCAGTAGACTTCCAGCTGATGCACTTTAGCAACGGCACGGCAGTAGAACTTGGCGCGCCTGTATCTGCAACCGGATTCCGCACAGGATGCACCATCAGTCTGAAGATAAAGGGCAAGATTTTCACGGCATCGGTAACCAACAATACCGCCGGCGACCCTCAGGACAAGGGCTTGCCTGTAAATGCCGAACTTTCAGCCACCATAAAGCCTAACAAATTCGGCGGATTTGGCATTCAGCACACGGGAACGGTAGCCAACGGCAGTTGCATAATCCGCAACCTTAAACTTGACTGGAGATAAGGCAGAAATTTATGCTATTTGCAGGCAATACGGATTTTTCTGTAGAAGAAGCAAGTTGTTGGTGTGATTTTATCGAATTACTGAAAACAAACTTAGCCAAAGAAATTCATCATGGCAAACATACAAAAAAATGAAATCAAGAAGATGGTTTGCAAGCGTCTTGACGCTGAACTGAAACCACTCGGATGGAAAGTGTATAAGGGTGGGCATTTCCCTGTCTATTCGCTTGATATAGGAAATTTTAAGATTTCTTTCGACTTCAAAGTTCCCAATGTACCTTTTCAAGGAGGAATTTACAATCTTAAATTTTCAAGGATAGATATAACTATCAAGGAAATTGAATCGTACATCTCAGAATGTATAGGAGAAACATTACTCTGTGGTAACTCAAATATGGGGGACATTGATGTCAAAACCAATAGTTATCGCAGAACTCTTTTAGACAAGACAGACTTGACAAAGTATGATGATTTTGTTATCGAAACCGAAGATGATGCAAATATGGTTGTTGATTACTTCTTGGACTATCTTTTTGGTACAGCAAAGAAGTTTGTAGAAACCTATTTGTATCTTCCGAATATTGTCCGAAAAATTGACGACTTTATTCAAAATAAAATCTCATGGATGTGGAACTACGATGAGGGTGATATTGAATTATTTGGCAGTTATGACGGATACTTCAGAGGACTGATTATATCAAAACTTTGCAACGACCCTTTATATGAAGATAAGTTACAGTTTGTAGAAACAGAACTTATCGAAGATGAAAAAGAAGAAGAACATTATGGATGCGAAAATTTCCGTCGTGATTTTGAAAGAATGAAGGAAATCCTTCCAACCATCGAGCCAAAATACAGCATGGACTCACCAAACGAAGAGGCAGAGATGGAGAAAATAAGAGCAATGGTTGCGAAAAACTTCACGCCAATATCTGCTCCAACAGAGAGGTCTAAAAAGAAGACGGAAAAGACATTTGTGCCAACTCCACCAGAGCTGGTAAACAAGGAGCTTTTGGCTTTACTTGGTGGCGCGCAGGGTGAGAAGGAAAGTCTGCTAAGCCGCATTAAGTCTGTCTTTGGCAGTAAGGCAAAAGAAGAGGTTACGCCACAAAAGCAAACCTTAGAGATTGTAGGCTGCTATCTCGATGCCAGCCTCCGCAGCCACGGCTTCTGCAACGTGCATCGCGATAAAAGCGTGTTCTACTACACACGTCCTACCGGTGTTGGCAACCTTATCTTCTCGTTTACGGTCGGCGACAACGGTCGGCTCTGCATCAATCCGCCAAGCATCCGTCTCTACAAGGTCGAAGAATGGATGCAAAAGCTCTTCTACCCTTTCAAGCCCGGCAATTTCGGCTGTTTCGGAACATTCACTCTGCAACTGCCAAAGCCGCTTGACGAACTTAACGACGTTGTCAAGGCTTCTGCAACCGACGAGAATATAAAGCAACTCTGCCTTGCCACATGGCAGTTTATCGAAGACAAGTTCGACGACTTCGCTGAGAACTATTCGTCTCCGCAATATTTGTGGGAAAAGCTTTGTGTCTATTCAAAGAAATCAATAAGTTGGGAGCGGCTTCTCTTTGGCGTGACTCCTCCCGAGCGAGTTTTGCGCGGCATCGTTTTCATAAAACTGTGTAACGACAACGACTTCGAGGACAAATTCGACTATGTTGAAACAATTTTCAAGAAAAAGGCAAAGGACTTTCTTCCTACCTTAGAGGAAATAAAATCTCTCTTGCCCGAAATGATAAAAGAATACGAAGTCTGCTGCTAATCCTTCGAGATGCCTTCGGGTTTCGTTCGGGTTTTCAGCATCGTAGATTAGCGACAAAAACTTAGCATAGACAAATAGCGCAAAAGTTTCTTGCACAAATCAAAAAAATCCCTTCTTTCTCCTTTTGTCGGGAAAAAGAAGGGATTTTTCATATTCAAAGCGAAAATAATCAGTCAACCAAGACTTTTTCGCCGCCGATTACATAAACGCCCTTTGGCAGATTCATCGCCTCGTTGCGGCTTACGTTTTTCTTCAGCAGTAAGCCGTTGCGCGAATAGACATCAACACATTCAGCCTTAATCGCACTTTTGCTTACCGAAGACACATCGGTAGTCTGCTCGCCTTGCCGGATGCCGTCTGCCACGCCATCGGCAACCTCGTTTGCCATAATGTCGGCAACAATGCTGTTCATGTAGACTTCGAGCATCGTGTAGCCCTCGGCATTTGTTGTATTTCTGTCCGAAGCATCATTCGGGTTCAAACCGTTTGCCTGCTCCCATGCATCGGGCATTCCATCACCGTCGGCATCAGCCGGACATTCCTTGCTTTCAAGAGTTGGCCACGCACTCCAGTCGGCTGGAGCATTGGCAGGCTTGTTATCTTCCTGCGAGTCGATGATTCCCGGTACTTTTGAGCCGTTCGTGCCCGTATATGTGGCAACAGCATTGCGAGTGTCGCTCACCATCAGCGCATCGTGACTGTCGCGCGAGAGCGATGCTCCGGCATAAAGAAGAACCTTTTCGTAAGCCTTCTCAGCCGTGTGGGTCGTAACGTAATAGTACGGAATAGGCTCGCTTAGCCTTATCGAATCCTTAACATAACTGTCGTAAGTACCGTCGTTGCCCGACGCGTCAATCTGATTATACATTCCGTAAGTCCAATTGTCGCCTGTCACATCGCTGAAGTTCGGATTTACGTTGCCATCAACGTAATACTTGCCCCACACATGCCACATCGGCAGCCAGTCGTTGCCCGATACCGTTCCGTTGGCATTCACAACGCGCTTACAATAATCTGTCGTTCTGATATTTACCGATGCAATACGTCGCTGAATTGTTGAGTTTCGCGTAGCCGTTCCGGGACCCGGTTTGTAGTAATTGTTTACGATGTTCACGTTCATGCCCTCGCCGCCATAGCAACCGTTTCCAGCCCAATTATAGAACACATTATTGCGAAGGTCGAGACGCTCATCTGTCTGAGTAGAGGCACGCGGACCAAGGCGAGGCACTCGGCTTGCATGATGCGCCATCAGATTGTGGTGATACGTTGCACCTGCGCCGCCCCAGTTTCCGCCGTAGCCGTGCGCACCCTTTGAGTGTCCGCTGTTGTTCATGCTCTGCGACACGATGCACCATTGCACCGTTGTGTTGTGGTTTCCGTAGATTGAAAGACATTCGTCCACACTCCAACTAACCGAACAATGGTCTACGATGATGTTTTTCTGATCCATCGCCCCAAGTCCGTCGCCTTCGTGCTTGTCAACATTCTTGTTTCCAAGGCGGAAGCGCATGAATCGGATAATAACATTGCTCGCCTTTATTGTAAACGGATAGTCGGCAATGCAGATGCCATCGCCCGGCGCAGTCTGACCGGCAATCGTTACGTTTCCGTACTTCAAGTCCATTGCCGATTTAAGATGAATCGTTCCGCTTACATCAAACACGATGGTTCGCTTTTCGTTTCGGCTCAACGCCCATCTCAGCGTACCTTTCGTATTGGTATCTTCGAGCGATGTAACGTGATAAACCGCTCCGCCACGACCTCCCGTGGTGTATCTTCCGAAGCCCTCAGCCCCCGGAAAAGCAGGCAAGTCCTCAGCACCTGCCATCAAAAATGAGGTGCTGAAGACTGCCAATAACAATGTTTTTAGTGATAGAAGTTTCATGTTTTTTAACTTTTTTATTTGGTTATTGTAAACTTATACGTTTTCAGAGCCTTGTTGTCCGAACTGTTGCCGAGCATCAGATGATATGTTCCCGGAACGATGCCCATGCAGTTCACTTCCTCGTTCCACCACTCCAACTCCTTCTTTCCGAGAGTGATGCTAACGTTCTTCTTCTCGCCGCTCTTCAACTCAACGCGCTTGAATCCGCGAAGAGCCTTCAGAGGTCCGTTCTCGTCACCTTCCTTGCGGAGATAAATCTGGCAGACTTCTGCGCCGTCCATCTTTCCGGTGTTATGAACGCTGAACGAAACGGTGAGCGAATCTTCCTTACTAATCTTGTTTGACGAAAGTTTTGCTGCGCCAATCTTGAATGTGGTGTAGCTCAATCCGTATCCGAATGGGAACAACGGCTCTTCCTTCATGTATCGATAAGTACGGTTCTGCATACGATAATCCTCGAAATCAGGAAGCTGGCTCACGTTCTTATAGAATGTAACAGGCAGTTTTCCCGAAGGATTGTATTCTCCGAAGAGAACATCGGCAACAGCCTCGCCGCCTTCCTGTCCCGGATACCAAGCCTGCAAAATAGCATCGCATGTCTCCATCTCCGGAATCAGTCCGATTGGCGAGCCAGAGCAGTTCACATATACAATCTTCTTGCCAGCCTTCTTCAATGCTGCAAGAGTCTCGCGCTGAATCTTAGGAAGTTCGATGTCTGTTCTGTCGCCTCCCTTGAATCCCGGAATATTCACGCCCATCTCCTCACCTTCGAGACGTGGAGAGATTCCACCTACATATATAACAACCTCGGCATCCTTAACCTTATCAACCACGCTTTCGATAGAAACATTCTTCTTGTAACCAAGGTCGAAGTTCAACTGAGCATCGGTACGAGTATATGCAAAATCGAGCTGAATGTCGTAAGTCTTTCCTGCCCTTGCCTGAAAACTGCAAACCAACGGACGACCGCCGTGTGTGTTCGAATACTTCTTCAGCTCCTCGCCGTTAACCAAAACACGACCTGCGCCGTAAACGTAGCTGTCGATAACCACCTCGCCGTCCTTCTCTGGCTTCAGAGTGCCGACATACTTAGCCGAGAAATCCGTCAGATTTACTCCCGGAGCAAACACCGTTGCACCCGATGTACAGAGCTGGAAAGGCGTTGTCATCTGCATAGTTGCAACAGGCTCGCCTTCCTGCTTCAGATTGTTCCAATAATACGCCGTAAAGCCCTTCTTTCCGTTTGATGTACACTGATTAAACACGCTGAACACCAACTCGCTGTCGGTACATGTTGAACCTTGCTCGTAAGTCACATCGGTTATCGCTGATACGATATTCTTGATACCCTCGAGCATCGTGATTGTATGTCGTGGCATACCATTGTAGTTACCCCACATCATAACCGAGTCGTTGGCATTAGGACCAACAACGGCAATCTTCTTCAGGTTCTTTGGCAACGGAAGCGTATTGTTCTTGTTCAGAAGCAGAGTCATGCACTGG
>JBGUGY010000241.1:0-2154 GCA_045111775.1 Bacteroidaceae bacterium
TGAAAGAAAACTGGAAGGGCAAGCTTACCGACATGATGAAGATTGAGCGTCCGGTAAAGCGCGTCAGCAAGGAACTCGAGGGCGATGACAGAATCTGCGAGCAGGTACTGAAGGTGCTCACGCAGGCATCGGGCAGCGACCTCGTTCTTCAGCCAAACGAGTTTGAAGCGTGGGGAAAGAGCCACTACGGAATGGTAAAGGAAATCGTTAATGCTCTGGAAGAAGATGCCGACGACGAATATATCGACAAGAACGGAGCCGATGTATTCGGACTGAAGGCTTTCCTCGAAGATTTCTCTCTGCTTAATGAGCGAGGAATAATGGAGGTGAAACTTTGGGACAGCTATATGATTTACGCCCATTTCTTCGGTATTGCCGACAAAGTTAGGGCAGAGATGAAGAAGCTTAACCCAGAGTATCTGGAGATGTCAGCGCTTGCCAAGAATCTCGAGCTTGCCGATGACGGATTTACCGATGTGTGGACAGACGTTATCTATACAGGCACTACGAGCTCGATAAATGCGCATAACAGAAGCTCGTCATCGTCAGGGTTCAGCAGTTGGTCGTCGAGTGGCGGCGGTGGCGGCTGTAGCGGCGGTGGCGGTGGCGGCGGAAGATGATTCCGTTGCAATAGGCTATGAAATAAAAGAAACTCCTGCATTTCTTCGTTGATTTGCAGGAGTTTTTTTGTGTTTTTTGTCATTTTTTTATATCTTCGCATAGATTTAGCTATTATGTAACCTTTTTTCAGATGATAATAAAAAAAATGTGTGTAGGCGCGTTGCTCGTAGCAGCCGCCATTTCGGTAAATGCACAAACCGACAACAGCCAGCGTTTGTGGTACAATAAGCCGGCATCGTGCTGGCTCGAGGCTCTGCCGCTGGGCAACAGCCGAATGGGAGCCATGGTCTATGGCGGAACGGATGTCGAGCAGATTCAGCTTAACGAGGAGACATTCTGGAGCGGCGGTCCGCACAATAACAACAGCAGCCAGAGCATCTATTTCCTTAACGAGGTGCGAAACCTTATCTTCGAAGGCAAGGAAAAACAGGCTGAAGATATTATAAACCGCGAGTTTATAAAAGGTCCTCACGGAATGAGATTCCTTACTCTCGGCAGTCTGAAACTTGATTTCGGCACAAAGGGCGAGGCGCAGCACTACACTCGCGAACTAAACCTGAAAAACGCAACCAACACCACTTCTTACACGATAGACGGCGTTAAGTACACACGAACAACATTCGCTTCGCTTGCCGACGGCATTGTGGTTATGCACATAAAGGCGAGCAAGAAGGGCGCGCTCAGTTTCGCGCTCGGTCATGAGTGCCAGCTCGCATCTACCGCCGAGGCAAAGGACGGCTCGCTGCTTATTTCGGTAAAGGGCGTTGACCAGGAAGGCATAAAGGCGGCTCTGACGGCTAAATGCCGTGCCGACGTTAAGTCCGACGGAAAGATAAGCGAATCGGGCAACAGTCTGAAGGTCGAAAATGCGACAGAGGCAACATTGTTCATCTGTGCGGCAACGAATTTCGTTAATTACAAGGATGTTAGCGGAGATGCCGACAAGAAGAACGACGAACTTCTCTCGGCTGCCGAGAAGATGAATTACAACCTGCTTCTGAAGCGTCACGTCGCAAAATATCAGAACCAGTACAACAGAGTAAAACTTACTCTTGGCGAAGAGCCCGCAACCAATGCCGCCCTGCCAACCAACGAGCGACTGGCAAACTATTACAAGGCGGTAGACCATAAGCATGTTGCAGGCGAGGGCAGAGGCTCGCTCTGTGCGTTGCTCTTCAACTACGGAAGATACCTGCTCATCTCATCATCGCAGACAGGCGGTCAGGCAGCCAATCTGCAGGGCGTTTGGAACGACAAGACTAACGCTCCGTGGGATTCGAAATACACAATCAACATAAATACCGAGATGAACTATTGGCCAGCCGAGGTGTGCGGACTTACCGAGAGCGTTGAACCGCTGTTCTCGCTAATCTCCGACCTCAGCGTTACCGGCGCAGAGACAGCCCGAAAGATGTACGGCTGCGGCGGTTGGATGGCTCATCACAACACCGACATCTGGCGCATTGCCGGTCCGGTTGACGGCGCATTCTGGGGCATGTTCCCTAACGGCGGCGCATGGCTTTCAACACACAT
>JBGUGY010000242.1:0-10362 GCA_045111775.1 Bacteroidaceae bacterium
AGCAATGATGTATTTTGCATGTTTGTTTCCTTTTTCTGCTTTGTCGGTACCACAATCTCGCAGCCCGGCATTACCTTGCCTTTAGACAGACGGCTTACTTGACCGTTGGCAAAGATTATGTAAGCCTTCTTCTTGTCGCCAGTCTTGCTCACGCCGCCAGCTTGGTTAAGATAGTAGCTGCCTCTCTTGCCCTTGACATAGCTTACTGTGTTGGAGTAAAGCACTTCTCCGTTTATTCTCACGGTGTAGTCGTGCTGTGGAATGATAATCTGGTCGCTGTCGCGAAGCACAACATCTTCTGAGCAGCCCGGATTCTTCATCGCCTTGTCGAGGTCGATACCTACGTTGTAGTATTCCTTGATTTTAAGTTTCTTAATATCGGCAGAGTCGAGGCTGAGACTCTGAGTCTTCTCCTTGTCCTGCATCAGCGAACGACGCTCAATCTCGACAAGCTGAATCTTACGCTCGCGCTCCTCTGGAGTCATCTTTCTGATGAGGCGCGCGTTTGCTCCGGCTGCTGCGGCTGTCAGACCGCCGGCACGCTTTATTACGCTGCTCAGACGCTCATTCTTTCCCGTAAGGGTGTAAGTTCCGGCATACAGGACCTCGCCGTTTACGGTAATTCTCTGCTGCTGCTGATATTCAGGCGAGCGGTGAATTGAAACCATATCGCCCGGCTGTAGGGTGAACTTAGAACCTTCGTTTATTGGCAGACCGTCTTTCAGCGTGAACTGATATACTTTAGCCTGTGTATTGTAAGTCGAATCTTTCGTATGTGTATACATCAACATTCGCGAAACCTCAACGTTTAGGGTAGTGGCTGTCTCTTTTAATCCGCCAGCCGAAACGATTGCATCCTCGATTGTAAGTCCTTCGGCATAAGGCTGCTCGCCCGGTACGAAGACTTCTCCGTAGACGTAAATCATTTTCTTTTTGTTGATTTCCTCGGTCGATGCGATGACGAGCGAGTCTTCGTTCTGAAGAAGCACGTCAGGAGCCGTGTCTTTGGTTATTCCGGCGATGTCGATGGTCATTGCCATGCGAGTGCGGTTCTCCTTCATACGGTACAGAACGCCTCTGTTGATGAAGGCATCTTCGGTAAGACCGCCAGCCTGCTTCAGCAACGATTTTACTGAGTTTACATCCTTGCTAAGCTGATATTTACCCGGGAAGAATACCGCGCCCGAAACAGAAAGCATATTTTTGTATCGTTCGATGGCTGCCTCTACATAGATTGAGTCGCCGTCGTGAGTAGTGAAACTTGCAAAATCCTTTTCGTTCACGCTGTAAACGGTCTGCCCCTCGCTGCTCTTGCGCTCAATGTGAATATTGTCTTTCAGCGCATCGCCAGTGAATCCGCCGGCATATCTGAGGAGAGCCTCAAGACTCTCGTCCTTCTTCATTTCGTAGAACATCGGACGCTTTACACGACCGGTAATCTCTACGAGATTCTCGTATGGACCAACGATGATGGCATCGTTATCCTGAAGCATCACGTTGCCAGCCAGTTTTCCGTTTACAAGATAGTCGTAGACATCAATCTTCGAGATAACTTTGCCTTTTCTTGTCACCTTAATCTCGCGGAGCGTACCTGTGTCGGTAACTCCTCCTGCAAGGTAGAGAGCGTTGAAAACTGTAGAAAATGCTGAGAGTGAGTAAGTTCCCGGAGCGGTAACCTCGCCGAGCACGTTTACGGCAATGGTGCGTGTCTGACCAACCGAGAGTTTTACTTGCGAGCCCTGATAGTACTGACCAACTCGGCTTCTTACTCTTGCCTGAGCCTTTGCTGCCGTGAGTCCGCTTACATATACCGGGCCAACGTCCTCGATTGTTATTGAGCCGTCTGGCGAAACCTTGTATGTGTTGCTGCTCTGCGATGCGCCGTAGATGTCAACAGTCACCTCATCGCCCGGACCAAGGACATAATTCACCGGAGTGGCAATGTTCATGTTTGGCTCGAACGAGAGCGATTTGTTTCTGAAAATATCGTGTCCGTAGATTTTTTTCTCTGGCAGTTCGATGTCGCCGAGGATATCGTCCAAATCCTCGTCGCGCTCTTCGCCGTTGTTCTTTCTTGTTCGATTATCATCTGACGAGAGGTTTTTAAGATTCTTCGACGAAGAGCCTGATTTCTCTTCCTTCTTCATCTTTTCGTACTTCTGCTTTAGGCGTTGCAACTGCTGCGGAGTAACGCCTTTTCTCAAAAGTTCCTTGGCAATTTCTTTCTGATCTGCGCCGCTTTCTACGCGTTTTTTTACGTATTCAACAATCTGTTTGTCAGTCATTCCACTCTGTGCGTTTAGGTTTAGTGATAGTGCAAAGAATAGTGTTAGTGCGATGACTGTGCCCCTGAAAAACTTGTTATGTGTAATCGTCATAATGTAATTGTTTATGAAAAAACATACAAAAGTACATCTTTTTTGTCTATCGGCAAAATTTATTAGTATTTATTAAGAATAATTAAAGAATGGCAGATTCGGCTTTTTCGTTATGCTATGTGATGTTTTTTTGAATTTATGATGTATCTTTGCAAAGATTACATTGATTTTTTATAATGGAACTGACAACAAAACTTCACGAAGTTAATCTTGCAGAATATCGGAATCTTATATTGAAACACAAGAAAAGATTCGCAATAAACATAGGCGTGGCTGCGGTTGCGGCAATAGTCGTGGCATTCAGCATTCCGCGACAATACAGGGCCGAGGTTAAATTGGCTCCCGAGGTGCAGAACTCGTCGCTGGCTGGAAATCTGTCGTCGCTGGCATCGATGGTGGGCGTCAAGATGAACGGCAGCAGCGAAGATGCCATTCAGCCAGAACTTTATCCAGACGTGAAGTCGTCGGCAACCTTTCTTGCCGATTTGTTCGACGTGAAGGTGAGAACCCTCGACGGAAGCATCAATAAGACATACCGAAACTACATCATCGAGGATACAAAGGTGGCTTGGTGGTCTTTGCCGATGAAATGGCTCTCGTCGAGCATGAAGAAAGCCGATTCGTCGACATCTGCCGAGATGCAGAAGAAGACATCTGCCAATATCTACACAAAAGAGGATAACAAGATTATCAAGACGATAAACAAGCGCGTGCAATGCAGCGTAGACAAGAAAACTGATGTCATAACCATCGAGGTTACCGACCAAGACCCGCTTGTGGCAACGCAAATTGCCGATTCTGTGAGAATCAGACTTCAGAAGTTCATAACCGACTACCGAACCCAGAAGGCGCGCGAGGAACTTGCCTACGTTACCGAACTTCATGCCAAGGCGAAGGCTGAATATGTTGAATCGCAAAGACGATATGCACGCTTCTCTGACCAGAACCGCGACTTGGTTTCGAACTATTTCAAGGCCGAGAGCGACAATCTGGAAAACGAGATGCAGATTTGCTTTAACTCGTATCAGCAAGTGTCGGCTCAGCTGCAGTTGGCAAAGGCAAAGGTGATGGAGCGCACTCCGGCTTTCACTATTCTGAAGCCTGCCGTAGTTCCCGAACGTCCAGATTCGCCTAAGCGTCTCGTGATTCTCGTCACGGTAGTTTTCCTTACCTTTATCGGAACATTGTGCTATTATAAGTTAGTATGATTATTGCGCTGGTTGTGACATTTGTTTTGGCATGGGCGTTTCTGTTCTACCTTTACAGAGACGTTTTTTCGCCGTGGAGCGTTACTCTTGGCGTGTGGAGTGTGATTTTGTTCATGTACCTCACGCTTAATCACGAGTTGTACACCGTGTCAAACCAGTTTGTCGTCTGTCTGATTTTGTGGGTTGTCGGACTTGTCTCGACATCTTTTCTCACGTTCAAGTTTCTGCCAGTCCGAAAGGTTGTTGTGTGGCGGCCGTGCGAAACGAATATCAACATTCTTACGGCAATATCGGCTTTGCTCGTGCCATATATGTGTTACAAATCCGTGATGTTCGCGCTTTCTAACGGAAGCATGGTTGAACTGCTTTACAATCTTCGCCAGCAGACCGTCGATGATTCCTACGGATTCAGCCTCGGGCCCGTAAGATACTTTGTCTTTGTGGTTTATGTCCTTCTGCTGATAGAACTCGACCGCAAGAAGATAAACCGATGGCGGCTTGCTCTCGTATTCTTCATGGGATTGATGTTCTTCTTCTGCACAATGGCGAAGGTCGTTTTCTTCATGCTGTTTCTGTCATCGTTCTATATGCTTTACACACGCCGCAGAATCAGTTTGAAGCCGATAGCCATTGCATCGGTAGTCTTTTTCTTCTTCGGATTTGTTTTGACAAACGTCAGAACCTTTGTTTCCGACAGCGGAGTGGAGGAGGGTATGACTGTTATGGATTTCGTCGGAATGTACCTGCTTGCGCCTATTGTGGCTTTCGGCTACGATACGGCAAACTCGGCTATGCTTTGGGGCGAGAATACTTTCAGAGGATATTATGTCATTGCCAATGCCCTTGGATGGACAAGCGTCAAGCCGATGGTTTTTCAAGACTTCGTTCCGTGCCCCGTGCCTATAAACGTCGCCACCGCCATGTCGCCGTATTTCAAGGATTTTGGCTGCGTTGGAGTGTTCATTTTCAGCATAATCGTTGGATTTGTAACCGGCGCAACGTACAAGTTGGCGCAGAGCGGACAGAACATCATGAAGATGCTATACGCTTACTTCCTGATAACTCTTGCGTTGCAGTTTTTCGACGAGTTGCTGTTCGTCGGCTTGTCGTCGTTGTTCCAGATTGTGGCCGTGCTGATTTTCTGTTTCGTAAAAATATCGTTCCGTGAAGATTCTTCCAGTAATAGTGTTGTATAACGCCTTGCTCGGCGAGCAGAAATCGTATCTGTCGCTGTTGCGCGATTGTCGATGGCGCGAGTTCGTGGTTTACGACAACTCGCCCGAATCGTTCGTGCAGAAAATCTCGGACGAACGGGCGGTATATGTGCGCGATTCTTCCAACGGAGGATTGTCGAAAGCCTACAACAAGGCTGCTGAAATTGCTCGAGAGAAAGGTTACGAATGGCTTCTGCTGTTAGACCAAGACACCACTTTTCCGGAGGGCGCTACGGACGAATATCTCCGATTGGCGGATGCGGCTTCGGCTCAAACAGTCATCGCCCCAAGGCTTGTTTCCTCAGACGGAAAACGGATTTCGCCATGTCGCCGCGGCTTCTTCGGAAAATCGGTTGCCGGAAATCTGAAATCCGGAATTTATCCGCTTGGCGAAGCGATGCCTGTAAACAGCGGAACGTGCCTCAGAATAGACGAGATAGAACGGTGCGGCGGCTACGACGAACGCCTTCATCTCGACTTTGTCGATTTCGATTTTATTGACAGATTCGTCAAGACATTCGCTTCAGCCAAACTGCAACTCATGGATTGTGTTGCCATTCAGAATTTTGCCAACGAGACTGCCGATGCCGACAAAATGCTAATCAGATTTAAATCTTTCCTGAACGATGCCCGAACGCATCCCGAATCATTGACGGTTGTGTTGTGCCACACACTTTCGTTGACTATGCGCACGAAAAAATTATGTTTTATTTTAGAATTTTTCAAAATATATTTCTAAATTTGCAGAATGATTTCGGTTTGTATAGCTACGTATAATGGTCAGCAATACATATCCGAGCAGTTATCTTCAATACTGTCGCAACTTGGCGAAAACGACGAGGTAATTGTGTCGGATGATGGATCGGTAGACTCTACATTAGACATTGTAAGAGGGTTTGATGACGATAGAATCCGTGTTGTTGAAGGCCCTTGCAAGGGTGTGGTATGCAATTTTGAAAACGCCTTGAAACACGTTAAGGGCGATTACATTTTCTTTTCAGACCAAGACGATATCTGGACAAGCGACAAGGTTGCCGTATCGCTCGAATATCTGAAAACGTATGCTTGTATCGTTTCCGATGCTTACGTTGTAGATGCCGAGTCGAACAAGGTTCTCGATTCTTTTTTCGAATACAACGGAACACGGAAAGGCTTTCTTAAGAATCTTCTGCTGAAAAACGGCTATACTGGCTGCTGCATGGCTTTCCGCCGCGAGTTGCTCGACAAGGCTCTGCCTTTTCCCGAAGACATTCCGATGCACGATATCTGGATTGGAAATATTGCCGAAATCTTCTACTCGTTCAGTTTCGTGCCCGAGAAGCTCATACGCTATCGCCGTCATGGAAGCAACGCGACGATGACTTTGCGCCTTACAAGCCGTAATTCGCTACTTAAAAAGATTTTTATCCGCGTAAAAGTTCTGATTGCCTTGCTGAAAATCGTAGTTTTCGGCGCTCGTCGCAAGTAATCTTAGTAGTTGAGATTATTTAGCGTTTCCTTGTTCATGGCTTTTCTTTCTTTGTCGAAGAGCCATCCCCATTTGTTGAAGTACTTAATCATGTTCACGATGTGAATTCGCAGCATCTTCAAATCGCGTGTAGATGCGGCGTTGTGAACGTGATAAATGCTCACGTTAGGGTAGAATATCGTACGATATTTGCGATGTATTCGGCGTGTGATGTCCACATCTTCCGAGTACATGAAGAATTTCTCGTCGAACAGTCCGATTTCCTGCAAAATTTCAAGATTGAAGAACATAAAACAGCCAGAAAGATACGGAATATTCATTATTTTATTGTAGCCTGTAAATTTCAGCTGGAATCTGTTTAGTCTGTTTCTTGTAAGTCGCTTCGGAAGGAATCTCTTTCCGATTAAATCCATCGGAGTTGGCGACAACTTGCAAAGATGCTGCAAACGTCCGTCGGGATAGAATACCTTTGGCATTATCTGACCGACATCCGGATTGTCGTCGGCATATTTCTCCAGTTCATCGATAACCTCCGGACCGAACTTTACATCTGGATTGAGCACAACATGATACTTCGCGCCCAATTCTATGCCTTTTCTGATGGCAATGTTGTGCGATGTTCCGTAGCCCAGATTGTCGCTCGGAATGTATGTTATGTTCTTGAATTTCTTGCAGTAATTATCGATGTTCTCGTTGTAGCCAGAGTTGTCGATGATATACAGCCTGCTTATGGATGAGTTGGCTACCGAGGTAAAGACGTCATCCAAATCTTTTTCCTTAAGCTTGTATGTAACGATAGAAGCTGTAATCATTAACTTGTCGTTTATTCATCATTTTGCATGAATACCGCAAAACGGCTGCAAAAATAAAAAAAGCTCAATAAATAAACGATTGTTTTCGGGTTTTATTTTGTCGATGTCGTAAAAAATACTTCTTTCTAACATCTTTTTTCTTGTTGTTTGGGAATTCAAAAAGCGGTGTTTGCACATAAAAATATCAAATAAACGGTCTTTTTGTTCTGTTTTCGTGTTATTTTGGATATATTATTTAACCTATTTATAAAAAATTAATATCTTTGCACCAAATTTTAGTACTAATTTATTTTTGAGGAATTTTTTTTATAATCTCCTACATATTGTCATGAGAATAAAAAGAGAGATTGCTGTTGTTTCTACAAAAGGACATAATCTAATGCGCTTGGCGCTTCTTTTGTGCGTTATGTTTGTCGTAACGGTGCCAGCTTCAGCGCAGTTTACGCTGAAGAAAAAGAAAAAGGAAACTATAGACACTTTGAACGTAAAAGAACGTTTTGCTTTCCGTACTAATGGCATTGAATGGCTTATGCTTGTCCCAAACTTGGCTGTAGAGTTCGATTTGGGCAGGACAAACTATAATCATTACACAATAGGTTTGTCGGGAAGGTACAACTGGCACACTAATCCAAAACTGAAATCATACAACGTGTTCAATGTTGCCGAAGGCCGCATTGAGGTGCGAAACTATTGGCACACCCGAACAAAGAACGGCGGATACTCAAGCATCTTTGAGTACATGACATCGCGCGAGCGTCGCAACCCTCGCTACTGGAGAGCATATTATCTCGGAGGATATGCTGCTGCCGGAACATTCTCGTTCAAGTTTGCCAAGGAAGGCTATCAGGGAAAAGAAGCCAATGCCGGCGTTACGTTTGGTGGCATTATCCCGATGTATACATATAAAAAGAGTTTTCTGGACCTCGAGCTTGGTGCGAGCATCGGTGCTTTGTACTACGATTACGACAAATACCGACTCGACAGAGAGAGCAACTGCTATGTCAGAACATCTTCAAAGAAAGGTTTGCTGATGTATCCGGTTGTAACCGATTTGAGAGTAGCTATGGTTTATCGCTACGGACATTCGGTCAAGAACAAGTACAAGTTCGACCAAGTTAAGCAGCTTGCTCGCGTAGAGGCTAAGACAATCTACAACAAACGCAGACAGGAACAGCGCGACAGCGTGAATACCGCTCGCGAAAAGGAAAGAAAGATAAAACTTGCAGCAAAAGCCGAGAAAGCAACTGCCGACTCGATAGCTAAGGCAAATGCCAAGGCAGAAAAGGCTGTGAAGGATTCTTTGGCACGCGAGCAGGCTAAGTCGGCAAAGGCTGAAAAGCTGGCAAACGAAAAAGCTATGCGCGATAAGGCTAATGCCGAAAAACAGTCTAAGAAGTCTGCCAAGACCGAGGCGGTTAAGGAAGAAAAGGCTAAGAAGTCTGAAAAGAAGGAAAAGCCTGTAAAGGAAAAGGCTGAGCCAAAGAAAAAAGCCGAGAAGGAGAAAAAATCTTCTAAAGATAAAGGAGAGGTTGACGAGTATGCCGACAAGATAGCCAAGGCTGAAAAACAGGATGAGGCTGCAAGGAAGAAAGCCGAAAAAGCAGCCAAGAAACAGGCTGAGAAAGACGCTTACGAGCAGAAGCAGCTTGAAAAGAAACAGGCTGCCGATGAAGCCAAGGCTGAAAAGAAGTCGAAGAAAAAGAAATAGTTGTAAAAACAGAAAATGATGAGCATAATAAATATAAATAGGATAATGGGATATGCGGCGGCACTTGTGTGCCTCACCGCTTGTACCGATGTCGAGTTGTTCGAGGAGGATAACTACAAAGAACTCCACAGAGCCGTTATGACGGTTGACTATGATGGAGCAACGTGGAGTCCTGCTCCCGACTCAATGTATGTTTTTGCAAGCCGAATAACTCTTCCAACAAGAACATGCTACAGAGTGAATCCTTCTTCGCTCAATGGCAACGTTATTCATGGCGATATTGCCGAACTGGACGAGATAGAATCGCCAACTAAAGGCTTCTATCTACGCCACAGCCAGTATCATTTCATGAGTTTCAATATTGCCAACGGAGTTGAATCGAACTATAAAGATTATATTCAAGACCCGAACAAGGACGAGGATGTACGAAAGTTGTACGTTGGTTATCCAAGTTCAGAGATAAAATCGCCTTTCCCAACTACTTACTATGCGGTTGAGAAGTTTTACGAGGTTGATGAGGATAATCATCACCTTACATTCTCTCCAAGAAGAGTGGGACAGGATATCACCATAAATCTGTCTATGGTTAAGGCATCGCCCGACTTTACGGTAAAGAGCATCGAAGGCTCGCTTTCTGGAATTCCGTCGAAATTGTATCTTACAACCCGCTACGTCGATGCAAAGAACTGCTATTCGATGAATTTCGATTCTGGAAAGTTCAGCGCAGGACTGGCGCAGCAGAATAGTGCCGATACTTGCCGATTTACGCTGAAATTCAACGCAATAGCCTTGCATGTTACCGAGGAACAGTATCACAACTACGATGTTAGTCCGAATGCACCGGGTGTTCTCAGACTCAACGTTACAACTGTCGATAATGTTGGAAACGAGAGGGTTATGAAGGCTGTAATTGGATTGTATTGCAGCATCACCGAGGCAAATTCTTTGAAACTTGCCGACAATGATGCCGACTACAAACTGACAGACAATCAGACTCCAGTTGTAAATGTGGTTACTCCGCTTGTTCTGGATTCCGACGAGATTATAGTAGAAAACAAGCCAAATGTCGATATTTGGCAGGAAGATGAGAATTGATTTTGAGAGTGATTCTAATATATATGAGCAGATTTAAAATATACATTGCTTTGATATTCTGTTGTGTGGCGCAGATTGCTGGCGCACAGCAGATTGCAGTTAAGACTGATGTCTTGTTCGACGGACTTGCAACTCCAAACTTGGGCTTGGAACTCGTAACCGGAAACAAGACTACATTAGGCATTTCGGCTATGGGATGTTCTCAGCCTTACGGAAAGGACATTAACTTTCTGGCAGTTCAGCCCGAGTTCAGATATTGGTTCAACGGTCGTCCGATGACTCGTGAGTTCGTGGGCTTGGGCGCAATCGTGGCATCATACAGATTGCAGTGGAAGAACGAGTTCTATCGCGGTTTTGCCGGCGGTATCGGACTTACTTTCGGATATACTTACAATATTTCAAAGCGATTCAACGTCGAAGGATATTTCGGCTTCGGAGCAGTTGCCTATCGCCATTTCGACCACGAAAGCGAAGTGCCT
>JBGUGY010000243.1:0-2335 GCA_045111775.1 Bacteroidaceae bacterium
GCACGGTGGTTCTGAGAGCGAAATACGTTCATATTTCATCGACGGCTGCAAGCAAGATTGACCAGTCTGCCGAGTGGACGGTAGACCCTAAGTGTGCGTCGATTGCAAAGATTGTTTCGGCTGCGGCGGACTCATGCGTGGTGTCGGTCTCTAACAAGACCTACTACAACAAGCCTTGCAACGTGCTCGTAAGACTGAAGAACGGACTCGAATCGCTCTGCACGTTTACCGTCTGCGGCGAGGAACTCGAAGCACCGTCGTTCGTATCAGACCCTGTCATAATCCAGAACGGCAATGTCCTTTCGCTTAAATACAAACTGAGAAATGCCGGCAACCAAGATAACTCGCTGGTTAAGTGGATGAGATGCAAGGACAGAAAGTCGCAGGGCATCTGTGTGATGACAAACAACGACGACAATACGCTTAACACATACAAGCTGACTTCTGCCGACAACGGATATTACATCAAGGCGCAGGTTGCTCCGCGATGCAAGAACAGCAAGATGGGAAAGACGGTTGTGGTTTCAACAAAGAAGCCAGTGACAATTCCGGCTTCGAACAACGGCAAGATAACGTTCTCTTCAGATTTCAAGAATATGTCTACTGCCAATCAGCCAAAGGCTCTGCCTGGATTCTGGTTGCAGGACATCTATGTTCCGCGAGATTCTGCCAACTTTGTTTGGTTTAACAGAGCCGGTGCTGATGCGTGGACATACGGCTCGGGAAAAGGTTCTGCTGCTCCGTACAAGGGCTTCTGCCAGCAGGTGCGAGGTGCGAGACTTGTCTATATTCCCGACACGGTTAATACGTATTCATCAGATGTCGACGTTACATTCAAGATAACCCCGTCAAAGGGACAGGGACAGGGCGTTGCCATGAGCGGCGAGTACATCGACCTCTTCATTCAGTACGACCCTGTAACGAGCACAGGATACGGCGTTCGCCTTCAGAGATGGCCAGAGTACAACCGTGCAATTACATACACCATCATGAAGTATCGCAATGGTTTTGCCACTCCTATTTCGCGTTCGGCACTTTCTAACTGCTTTGTTGGAGGCAGTTTCGTAACGATAAGCATCAGCGGTCGCGACATTGCCGTAAAGTCGTACAGCGACTATCCGGTAGAGATGCGTAACAGAACGGAGGATGTGAACTCTGAGGTTCTGCTTACGGCAAGAGTCAATCCGTTGCCATTCCGCGCAATCGGCGTTCACTCAATGGCGTCTCAGTCATCGCCAATCTTGCTTCGCGAGATTAGTTGCGAGTGGAAGGGAAAACAATAATTTTGAAAAAGTAGAGTTATAAAATAAAGTATTCAGTATAATAGTTTTAATTGGTAAATGGGAAAAGTATTAGTTATCGGTGCCGGTGGCGTTGCTACAGTAGCATGCCACAAAATAGCCCAAAACTCTGATGTGTTTACAGAGATTATGATTGCAAGCCGTACAAAGGCTAAGTGCGACAAGATTGTTGAGGCTATCGGTAATCCAAATATAAAGACTGCTCAGGTTGATGCCGACAGTGTTGAGGAACTTGTTAAGTTGTTCAACGACTTCAAGCCTGAACTGGTTGTGAATCTGGCTTTGCCTTATCAGGACCTTACAATCATGGAGGCTTGCTTGCAGTGCGGAGTAAACTATCTCGACACAGCCAACTACGAGCCAAAGGACGAGGCTCACTTTGAGTACAGCTGGCAGTGGGCTTACAAGAAGCGTTTCGAGGATGCTGGTCTTACTGCCATCCTTGGTTGCGGTTTCGACCCGGGTGTGAGCGGCGTTTACACAGCATACGCAGCAAAGCATCACTTCGACGAGATTACCCATCTTGATATTGTTGACTGCAACGCCGGAAATCATCACAAGGCATTTGCAACAAACTTCAACCCCGAGATAAATATCCGCGAGATTACTCAGAAGGGCTTGTACTACAAGGACGGCGAGTGGCTCGAGACAGACCCACTGTCTGTTCATCAGCCAATTACATATCCAAACATCGGTCCTCGCGAGAGTTACTTAATGCACCACGAGGAGCTTGAGAGTCTTGTGAAGAACTATCCTACAATCAAGCAGGCTCGCTTCTGGATGACATTCGGACAGCAGTATCTTACATATCTCGATGTTATTCAGAACATCGGCATGAGCCGTATCGACGAGATGGAGTACGAGGCTCCGCTGGCTGACGGCTCAGGCAAGAACGTGAAGGTGAAAATCGTTCCTCTTCAGTTCCTGAAGGCTGTTCTGCCAAACCCACAGGATTTGGGCGAGAACTACGAGGGCGAAACAAGCATCGGCTGCCGCATCCGTGGTATCAAGGACGGCAAGGAGCGCACTTATTA
>JBGUGY010000244.1:0-3679 GCA_045111775.1 Bacteroidaceae bacterium
GCTCTGCCTTACATCGTGGAGATAAGGAATAAGGGCGACCGCAAGGACATCTCGGAGATTGAGAACTGCTTCGATGCGCTTTACGGCGTTATGATGCTCAGACTTCAGAAGAAGCCAGTAAATCCCGATACCGAGAAGGCTGTAAAAGACATCACAACGCTGCTCGGAATGTTGAGCGACTATTACACACAACAGAAAAAAGGAGAATTGGAACTATAATATCTTTGAAAAGAATGAAGAATATATTGATAACAGGCTGCAATGGTCAGTTAGGAAACGAGATGCAGCTTCAGGCTGCCAAGAATACACAATATAACTATTTCTTTACCGATGTTGCCGAACTCGACATTACAAACCGAGACGCGGTGATGGAGTTCGTTAAAAACAACGAGATTGACTGCATTGTAAACTGTGCTGCATACACAGCCGTAGACAAGGCAGAGGAGAACGAAGAACTTGCCAACCTGTTGAACAATATCGCTCCAGGCTATCTGGCAGAGGCGGTGGAGACACGCGGCGGCGCGCTCGTTCAGATTTCTACCGACTATGTGTTCGACGGAACGGCTCACATTCCATACAGAGAGACAGAGCCTACATGCCCTAACAGCGTGTACGGACGCACAAAGCTTGCCGGCGAGCAGAACGCTCAGGCTCATTGCAAGAATACGGTCATCATCCGTACGGCATGGCTGTACTCAATATTCGGCAATAACTTTGTTAAGACGATGATTCGCCTTGGCAAGGAGAAGGAGCAGCTTGGTGTAATCTTCGACCAGATTGGAACTCCAACATACGCCGGTGACCTTGCCAACGCCATCATGACGGTGATAAACAAGGGCATCGTTCCCGGAGTATATCACTTTAGCAACGAAGGAACAATCTCATGGTATGATTTTACAAAGGCAATACATCGCATAGCCGGCATAAAAACTTGCAAGGTTAATCCTCTCCACACCGAGGAATATCCAACTCCGGCAGCACGCCCACATTACAGCGTGCTCGACAAGACAAAAATCAAGCAGACATATGGCATAGAGGTGCCATATTGGGAAGACAGTCTGGCTGATTGCATTGCTAAACTCAAATAATTTTATTAAATGAACGAAATAGAAAGAAGACGTACGTTCGCGATTATTTCGCACCCTGATGCCGGTAAGACAACCCTTACCGAGAAATTCCTGCTCTTCGGAGGTCAGATTCAGGTGGCAGGTGCAGTTAAGAACAACAAGATAAAGAAGACTGCAACATCCGACTGGATGGAGATTGAGAAGCAGCGCGGTATCTCGGTTACAACATCCGTGATGGAGTTCGACTATGAGGGATACAAGGTTAACATCCTCGATACTCCGGGACACCAGGACTTTGCCGAGGATACATTCCGCACGCTTACAGCCGTTGACAGCGCAATCATCGTGATTGACGGTGCAAAGGGTGTTGAGCAGCAGACACGCCGACTGATGGAGGTGTGCCGTATGCGCAAGACTCCTGTAATCGTGTTCATCAACAAGATGGACCGCGAAGGACAAGATCCGTTCGACCTTCTCGACGAGATTGAGGAGCAACTTCAGATTAAGGTCCGTCCTCTTTCATGGCCTATAAACCAAGGTGCGAAGTTCAAGGGCGTTTACAACATATACGAGCATCAGCTCAACCTCTTCACACCTAACAAACAGAAGGTTACGGAGAAGGTTGCTGTCGATATCAACTCAGACGACCTTAACAATCAGGTAGGCGATGCCGATGCCGAGAAACTTCGTTCCGACTTGGAACTTGTAGACGGCGTTTATCCAGAGTTCGATGTAAATACATATCTCGATGCCGAGGTCGCTCCTGTGTTCTTCGGCTCGGCTCTGAACAACTTCGGTGTTCAGGAGTTGCTTGACTGCTTCGTTAAGATTGCGCCAAGTCCGCGACCTACAAAGGCAGAAGAGCGTCAGGTTGTTCCAACCGAACCTAAATTTACGGGATTCATCTTTAAGATTACGGCAAATATCGACCCTAATCACCGCTCATGTATTGCGTTCTGCAAGATTTGTTCGGGTAAGTTTGTCCGCAACAATCCATACCTGCATGTGCGCAACGGCAAGACTGTCCGATTCTCTTCGCCAACCCAGTTCATGGCACAGCGCAAGAGCACAATCGACGAGGCTTATCCGGGCGATATCATCGGTCTGCCAGATAACGGTATCTTCAAAATCGGCGATACTCTTACCGAGGGCGAGGATTTGCACTTCGTTGGTCTGCCAAGCTTCTCGCCAGAGATGTTCAAGTATATCGAGAATGCCGACCCAATGAAGACAAAGCAGCTTAACAAGGGTATCGAACAGCTTATGGACGAGGGCGTTGCGCAGCTTTTCGTAAACCAGTTCAACGGTCGCAAGTTGATCGGAACAGTAGGCCAGTTGCAGTTCGAAGTTATTCAGTATCGTCTTGAAAACGAGTACAATGCAAAGTGCCGTTGGGAGCCAGCCAGCCTCTATAAGGCATGTTGGATTGAGTGCGACGACCCTGCACAACTCGAGGCGTTCAAGAAGCGTAAGTATCAGTTTATGGCGAAGGACCGCGAGGGCAGAGACGTATTCTTGGCAGATTCTAACTACGTTCTGCAAATGGCGCAGAGCGATTTCGACCATATAAAGTTCCACTTTACAAGTGAGTTCTGATGAATTACAATGAAGAAATAAAGAAAGCGATAGAGGTGATGCGCAATGGCGGCGTCATCCTCTATCCAACAGATACCATCTGGGGCATCGGTTGCGATGCTACCAACGAGGAGGCTGTAAAGAAGGTTTACGAGATAAAGAAACGTGCTGATTCAAAGGCTCTTATCTGCCTTGTAGACAGCGAGGCGAAAATCGATTTCTATGTAAAGGATGTTCCGCCTGTAGCATGGGATTTGATTGAACTCTCAACCAAACCGCTTACTGTAATCTACGACGGCGCGCGAAATCTTGCTCCAAACCTCCTTGCCGAGGACGGAAGCGTGGGAATACGCGTCACCAACGAGGAATTCAGCAAGCAACTCTGCTTCAGATTCCGAAAGGCGGTCGTATCAACAAGCGCGAACATCAGCGGAGAGCCTTCGCCAAAGAGTTTTGCCGACATCAGCGACGAGATTAAGAATGCCGTCGACTACATTGTCGGGGTAAGACAGAACGAGAAGGGCGGCGCGAAGCCGTCGAGTATCATCAAACTTGGCGCAGGTGGAGTGGTGCAGGTGATAAGAGAATAAAAATCATTCAAAAGATAATAATTCCCGAAAAAAATAATCATTCTTAAACAATGACGATTGAAGACCAAACTGAGTTGACAAGGCTGGAGAGATTCATCCAGTGGCGCGAGAAGAATATACCCGACAAGAGGTTCATTCTTCTCCTTAGTTTCATTGTGGGTATAGGAACGGCTCTTGCTGCGCTTATACTGAAGACTCTTATTGGTAACATTGAGCATTTGCTTACTGAGCGTTTCGATTCGACCGGAGCGAACTGGTTGTATTTGGTTTACCCAATTGTGGGTATCTACATTACAAGCTGCTTCATCAGATACATTGTTAGGGATGATATCGGGCACGGAGTAACCAAGATTCTCTATGCCATCTCGCGAAATCAGGGAAAGATTAAGCGTCACAACACTTGGACGAGCGTCATTGCCAGTGCCATAACCATCGGCTTCGGTGGTT
>JBGUGY010000245.1:0-10866 GCA_045111775.1 Bacteroidaceae bacterium
TTACTCAGTCTGGCTGCTCCAAAGGCTATGGCACAGATGGAGTTCTGCGGAAAGTTCAAGATTTCGATTGATACAGACCAAAACGAAAAGTTGGAAACAACGATGGCGGACTGCTGGACTTTCGAGATTTTTGATGACAACGACTTCCGAGACATTGAGTACAGACAGAAGGCAGGTGTTGTTATTAAGTTTGCAGGCAAGGCTGATTTGACTTTTTTCGTAGAGAAGCTTCTTGAATACGGAAAGGCTAAGAAGAAAGAACTTTCTCCGTTGGTTTATTCGATAAAAGAGAAGGACGACGAATGGAAGTCAACAAGAATCAAGGTTGACCAATTCGACAGACTGCTTCATTTTTCGGTAACGAAATATCCGATTAATGGCGACGGTGTAGTAACATCGACAACGCTGTTGAACCTGAATAATTTAAAGCAGATTCTGAAGGAACTGAGATAAAAAAGAGCGAGGCAATAATCGGTTTGACTATTGTCTCGCTCTTTTTTATAGTTTTACAACCATATTTTCTTTGCTCAGTTCTGTATTCATGAATATTTTCTGTGCTTCTTTTAGAAGAATACTTTCGTCTTCGTAGCGCGCCGAAAAATGTCCGATGAGCAATTTCCTTGCTCGACTCAGTTTTGCGATGTCTGCGGCCTGTTCTGCGGTGCTGTGACACGTTTCTTTGGCGCGAGGTAAGTTGTCGTTGGCAAAGGTCGCTTCGTGAAACAGAAGGTCGCAGTCCATAATCAACGGAACAAGCGTGTCGGGAATATACATTGTGTCGCTGCAATAGGCGTATTTCCTTGGTTGTGGAGCCGGAATTACAAGACGGGCATTCGGAACCACGTCGCCGTCGTTTGTGATGTAGTTTTCGCCTGCCTTTATCCTCGGAATCATGAATGTCGGAATGTTGTACGCATCAATCATATCCCTTTTTATGTTCGGTAGAGTTGGCTTTTCTTTGAAAAGAAAACCGCAGCATGGCACGCGATGCCTCAGCGGAAGACTGTAAACCTCGACCGAGCGGTCCTCATAAATCATCTCGTGCTTCGTCGGGTCAATGGTGTGGAAAACAACCTCGTATGTTATTCCCTTGCAGAAATACTCAATCTGTGGCTTCAGAATCGTTTCCAAATCCTTCTGCGCGTAGATGTGCAGACTTGCCGTTCTGCCAAGCAGTCCGAATGTCGAAATCAGTCCTATCAGACCGAAACAATGGTCGCCGTGCAAGTGACTGATGAAGATGTGGTTCAGACGGCTGAATTTCAGCTTGCTTCTGCGAAGCTGCATCTGCGTGGCTTCTCCGCAGTCAATCATATAGAGTTTCTCGCGGATATTCAGCACTTGCGAGCTTGAATAATGGCGAGTTGTGGGAAGTGCCGAGCCGCATCCCAGTATGTTTATTTCGAACTTTTCCATAATATCTTATCACATTTTTATGAATATTCCTATTTTTTCGAGATGAAGGTCGGTGCGCTTAACGCCCCAAAGCAGATATGCACCTTTGGGAAGATCTTTTATATCTACCTGATTGCCGTATGGCGATTTTCTGATGTGCCTGCCGGCGAGGTTCGAGATGTACAGACCAACGAATTTTGTTGTTACAGGCACTTGCAGAACGCTTCCGTCGTTATGAAGTGTGTTGCGCTCTTGTTTTGTTGTAGGGTTGAAGAATGTCGGCTGACTCTCGTTGCCGAATCTGTCAACCACCGTAACGGCAAAGTATGGGCACACGCCTTTGTCGGCATTCGTCGGATATCTGAAATTAGGATATCTCAGTCGGGTGGCAAGAATGTTCCTCGCATCTTCTACGTTAGGGTAGGGTGATGGATTGGCGTAGATGTTATACGTTACGTTCCAGCCCGTTTCCTTGTCGAATCCGTTGTCCCATTCGAGTGTGATGGCATCGACGGCTTTTGTGCCGCGTATTGCACTCAGTGGCGCAGGCGGATTGGCATCTTGCCATGTCATTGCCGGCACGGTTGCGTTGTATTTGTAACCCGAACCTGCGAGCCACGAGTATATGCCCTTTGTGTTGCCCGTAAAGAATTGTGAGCGGAAGTATGCCTGACCGCCTGTTCCTTGCGTGCGCATCACGTTAATCTCGCGTTTTATGTCCTCGAGTGGCCAGTTCGCCTCTTCCATAAAGTAGAGTCCGATTCCCGGCACTACGGGACGGCCGTTGCTTGCCTCGAGCCAGTCGTAGGCAAAAGGAAAGAAGTCATTGTTGCGGAAGTACATCATCGGAAAAATCATGTCCACGATGTCTTCAATCATCCAACGCTTAACATCTTGATACACAGTGCCCCAAGCATTCCATCCTTTTGATGAGTAGCCTGTTGTGTCGTAATATTTCCCGAGAGGCGAGCAACTTACTTTAACATAAGGCTTTACCTGTTTTACCGTGGTGAAAATCTCGCGCACGATGGCTGTGATGTTGTTTCTGCGCCAGTCGCTTTTATGCTGTCCTGCGCCGTATTGGGCGAATGTGTCGTTGTCTGGAAAGCGCGACGGATTATCGGGATATCTTATGTAATCCATGTGGATTCCGTCAACGTCATATCGCTCAACAATCTCTTTGCAGATGTTTGCAAGATAGTATTTCGTCTCTGGATGTCCGGGGTCGAGATAGCAGATGCCGTCGTACATCTTGCACAGATACGGATATTTTGCCTTCGTACTCAGATTGCCGAGTTTTCCGATGATGTCGGTGTTGCCCGACGGCACGGTTACGACCCACGCGTGACATTCCATTCCGCGTTTGTGGCACTCTTCTATGGCGAATGCAAGCGGGTCGTAGCCTGGCGACTGAGCATAGTTTCCGGTGAAGGCGAAGTCGAACGCCTCGTATTGCGAAGGGTATGATACGGTTCCTCTAATGCGTGTCTGGAAGAACACGGTGTTTATCTTGGCAGCCGCGTAGGCGTCAAGAATGTTTATCAGTTCCTGCTGCTGAACCTGAACGCTGTATGCATCGGTTGCGCGCGTCGTAGGCCAGTCAAGTCCGCACAGAGTTGTCAGCCACACCGCCCTGATTTCGTGCTTGGGGGCGTAACTGTAGTTGTCAGCATTTATGCACAATTGTGCGCTTACCTTATCGCAAGCGCACAATAGCATTATCATCAGAATTTTGTAAAAACGTATCACCCTAAATTGTTGTTCTGTTTTTGTTTAGAAGTAACAGCCGAATCCAATCTTGAATCCGTAGTCGTATTTGTCCTTCTCGTTGAAGGCGTGCTTGTAGTAGAACGCCGGCTCGATGGCTACCGTTCGGCTCAGGAAGTAGGCATATCCGAGGTGAAGGTCGTACATCATACCTTTCCAGTCGGTAGCTCTCAGATAATTGTATTCGAGTCCTGCTCCGAGATAGATTCCGAAATTTGTATAGAGACGTGCATCGGCTCCGATATAGAACTTCTGGTTTCCGTTGTTGTTGAACTTAGAGCCGATGTTTCCCAGAATGGCGAAGTTGTCCATTACGAACGAACCAGCCGAGATGTCTACTTCGGCATTCAGTTTCTCTGTCTCGTTGTAGGCGATGTTCAGACCTGTAACCGAGGCGTTTACGATGTAAGTGCTCTCGTCGAACTGTGCCTTGGCGTTGCTGCATACGAGCGATGCCGCCAAAAGAATGGCTAACTTAATTGCTTTCATTTTTCCTTAGTTGTTATTGATATTAGTTTGTTCAGTATCGGAGTTCTTCATATCTTCCTCGCGTTCGTTCTGCAGCTTCTTTTTCTTTTTCAGAGCGAAGTAGAGAGCCGCCACAATGAGATAGCCGACCACGATGGTTACAATCTTCATCGTGTCGGTCATCTCGTTGTTGCGCGGAATAAAATACACTGCCATGCCTGTGAAGTACACAAAGAGCAGTAGAGGCAGCCATATGTGTTTGTCTATCTTCTTTGCCATATAAAAATAGTTTTTGGTTTGGGTTAATGAATGTCTTTTATTTTAAGCCCTCCGTAGAAAGCCCTTTTCTGTAATTATAGATGAACAAGCCGAGCAGCAATGCCGTAACGGCTGTTGCGATGATGTATCCCACGTTCAGCGGAAGTCCGAGACCATTGTTGTCGATGGTGATGTAAGCCGTGCAGACCATCGTCATGAACAAGGCTGGGATGAGCGTGATGTAGAAGCACTTCTTTCGGCGAGCCAGCCATACGGTTATTGCCCAGAATGTGAAGATGCTCAAAGTCTGGTTTGCCCATGCAAAGTATCTCCACAGAATGTCGAAGTTGATGCTCATCAGAATTCCTGAGATGACGAAAATAGGCACGCACAGCGTCAGACGCTTAACGATGGTGCTCTGGTCGAAGTGCAGGAAATCGGCTGTGATGAGTCGGGCAGAGCGGAACGCCGTGTCGCCCGATGTTACAGGCGCTGCCACAACGCCAAGAATTGCGAGGACTGCTCCAACAGGGCCGAGCCATGTCTGGCAGATGCTGTTTACCACAATAGCCGGATTCATCTTGCCCTCTGGCGCCATGATGGCGAGCAGTTTCTGATAAGGAGTGTCGCCCTCGACATTGAGGCTGTCGGCAAACTTGATGGCTGCTGCAGCCCAGATAAGTGCCACGATTCCTTCGGTAATCATTGCACCGTAGAATACTCGGCGACCGTGCTTCTCGTTCTTCAGGCATCGGGCCATCATCGGACTCTGTGTTGCGTGGAATCCGCTCACTGCTCCGCAAGCGATGGTGATGAACAGCATTGGGAACATCGGCAGATTATCCTTTGGATGATGGTTGGCAAAAGCCTCGGTAATCTCAGGCATACTGCCGCTGTTGATGAAGATTCCGCCGAAAACGCCGGCTGCCATTATCAGCAATGCTATTCCGAAGATAGGGTAGATGCGACCGATAAGCGCATCGATTGGGAGAAGCGTTGCAAGTATGTAGTAACTGAAAATCAGAATACTCCAGAAGAGTGGTGTTCCGAAGAAACCCCAGTCGGCTGTCATGCTCGAAAGAAGTCCTGCCGGAGTGGTTACGAATACCGCGCCCACCATAATCATCAGCACGAGCGAGAAGAGTCGCATAACGAAGCGGATTTTGTCGCCAAGTTCCTTTCCCACCAGTTCGGGGAGGCTTGCTCCGTTCTCGCGCATCGAAATCATTCCTGAAAGAAAGTCGTGAACCGCTCCGCCGAAAATACAGCCGAAAACAATCCACAGATAGGCGGCCGGGCCGAACAGAATGCCTTGAATTGCTCCGAAGATTGGACCTGTTCCTGCGATGTTCAGAAACTGGATAAGGTAAACCTTCCATGTCTTCATCGGAATGTAGTCTACACCGTCGGCACTGGTGTAGCATGGTGTCTTGCGGTCCTTGTCGGTGCCGAAAATCTTCTCGACTATCGCGCCGTAGACAAGGTAACCCAGAATTAGCAGTACGACTGCTATACTAAATGTAATCATTGGTATTTTGTTGTTGTTTTTAAATTGTTTTCTTCTGAATCTGCAAAGTTAGCAAAAATCTTTCATTGCAGGTCTTTTTTATTTCAGAATGAAAGTGCCAATCTGGTAGAATGCCGTAGCCACGCACCATGCCAGAACGGTGGTGTAGACGGCGGTGAATATTGCCCATTTCCACTTGCCGCTCTCGCCTTTGATTGCCGAAATTGTGGCTATGCAAGGGAAGTATATGAGTACGAACAGCATGTAGGCGTATGCCGCCAGCGGAGTTATCTCTTTTGCCAACTGATGGCTCATGCTTGTGTTTGCCGAAATGCTCTCGGATGCTTCCGAAGCCTCTTCCTCATCGATGTTGTAGAGAACGCCCAAGGTGCTCACAACCAATTCTTTTGCTCCGATTCCGGAGATGAGACCGACATCGAGTTTCCAGTTCGAACCCATCGGCTCGAATATCGGTTCAATGCTCTTTCCGAGTTTGCCGATGTGTGAGTTCTCCTGTTGTTCGGCAACAGTCTGACCTTCTTGCTGACGTGGGAAATATCCTAAGAACCATACGATTATGCTCGCAACGAGGATAACGCCTCCCATCTTCTGAAGATACTGAACGCCTTTTTCCCAAGTGTGTCTGATTACTGATTTTGCGGTTGGCATTCGGTATGGCGGAAGTTCCATAACGAAAGGAGAGTCGTCGCCCTTCATCACAAACTTGCTGAAGATTCGCGCCAGCAAGATACTCATTACGATTCCGGTGACGTAGATTGAAAGCATAACCAGACTTGCATACTGGCTGAAGAATGCGCCTATCAGCACGATGTATATTGGCAGTCGGGCGCTGCACGACATCATCGGCAGTATCAGCATTGTTATTAGTCGGCTCTTGCGGTTCTCGATTGTTCGTGTTGCCATCACGGCAGGCACGTTGCAGCCAAAGCCCATTATCAGCGGAATGAACGACTTTCCGTGAAGCCCCATCTTGTGCATCAGCTTGTCCATAATGAAGGCTGCTCTTGCCATGTAGCCAGAGTCTTCGAGCAATGAGATGAACAGATAGAGAATCAGGATGTTCGGCAGGAAGACGATGACGCTTCCCACGCCGCCGATTATTCCGTCTACAATCATATCTTTTAGCGAACCGTCAGGCATGTAGGTGTTTACCAACTGTCCGATTTGGTTTACGCACCAGTCAATCCAGTCCATAGGATATTGTCCGATGGTGAATGTGCACTGGAACATCGCGTAAAGAATGAATATGAATATCGGGAATGCCCAGAAACGATGCGTTGCTATGGCGTCTATCTTGTCTGTTATGGTTCTCTGCTCAACCTTGTTCGGCTCGTAAGTCTCTTTCAGTGCGCCTTGTATGAAGGCGAATTTAGCATCGGTTATCGCGCTGTCGAGCGATTCGTAGCTGAGGTCTTTAATCTGCCTTTGCGCATTCTCGCGTATGCTCAGCAACTTCTTGCTGTTTGGCATTTCTGCGATTATCGACTCGATGTCCTTGTCGCCTTCGAGAAACTTGATAGCGAGGAATCGGGTAGAGTAGCGCGAGCGGATGTTCTCGTTCTTGCCAATCTCGTGCTGAGTGTGCGAGATAATCTGCTCAAGGTCGGCTCCGTGGTTTACGTGAATGTGGCGGTAGGCGTGTTTCGCATTCTTGTCGCCGAAGCCGTGCTCGCTCGTAAAGTCGGCAAGATGCTCGGCATGCTCTGGTGCAAACACGTTTTCCTTGTGCCATTCCTGAATGTCTTTCAGAACATTCTCGTTTATCGAGCCGTCCGCCTTTATGAAGTCGCCACCCTCGTAGATGTTGATGATGATGTGGAACAGCTGCTCAATACCGCGTCCGTTTCGGCTCACCGTCGGAATCATCGGAACTCCGAGCAGTTTTGCAAGCGAGTGATAGTCGAGTTTGTTTCCGCTTTTCTCCAGCTCGTCGTACATGTTCAAGGCGCATACCATTCTCAGGTTCATGTCGATTAACTGAGTTGTGAGGTACAGATTTCGCTCAATGTTAGACGAGTCGACGACATTTATTATAACATCTGGAGTCTGGTCGATTATATATTTTCTGACGTAAAGTTCTTCGGGACTATATGCTGATAGTGAGTATGTTCCGGGAAGGTCGATGAGTCTGAACTTGTATCCTTGAAAGTCGAAGAAGCCCTCTTTTGCATCTACCGTAACGCCGCTGTAGTTTCCAACGTGCTCGTGTCCGCCCGATGCTATGTTGAAGAGCGATGTCTTTCCGCAGTTCGGATTTCCTACGAGAGCCACGTTTATCGTTCGGCGTTTGTCTTTTGCCTTCTGTCTCATAATCTCTTCCGAGACCGTGATTTTGCTGTCGTTGGCTTTTGTGTTGTCCGATTCTATCTGCTTCTTTATCTCTTCCTCGCTGATGACTTCAATCATGTTTGCCTCTTCTCTTCTCAGCGATATCTTGTATCCGAGTACTTTATATTCGATAGGGTCTTTCAGAGGCGCGTTCTGCAAAACGGTTACGGTGTTGCCTTTGATGAATCCCATCTCGACAATACGCTTGCGGAATCCTCCGTGGCCCATTACCTTTACGATAACTGCCTTGTCTCCGGTTTTTAGTTCTGATAGTAGCATCTTACTTCTTTTTGTTTTTGCTATCCTTTGGGCTGTTCTTGTCCGAAGAATTATTGTTGTCTGTTTTCTTTTTCTTCAAGGCTTCCTCTTCCTTGGCTTTCCTTGCCTCTTCTTTTGCGAGTCTTTCTTGCTCCTTGCGTTCGCGCTCGGCTTTTTCCTCGCGTTTCTTTCTTAGAGCGTCGCCAGTGAGATACTGCACTCTGGCCGGCTTAGACTTCGCTTTAATCCATTTCTGCACGTCGGAGTAGTCGCTCAGATAACTCCACAGAACCATGTCGTACTTGTAGTTATCTTTGTAGAAACAAAGCGAGTCTTTGCGGTCTGGATAGACTGTAAAGTATCTGATAAACAGTGGAATGCTCGGGTCGAACAGCCTTGAGAAATATGTTATTTCGTTATCCTTCTTGTTCTTCAGATATTTTTCGTAGCCCTGCTTTGTGCGCGGCTTGAGATCGGTCGCTACTCTGATTTTGTCGATGAGCAGCGAGTCGTTGCGCTTCTCTTTGTTGAAGAGGAAGAGCATCAGGTCGATAGGGCGTTCCAAACGCACGCATCCGTGGCTTGCGCCTCTGTTCTCGCGGCGGAACATGTAGTCTTCCGGTGTTCCGTGAAGGAAGACTGAGAAGTTGTTCTCGAATCTGAAAATCATTCGTCCGATAGAACTGCGTTTGCCTCGCGATTCCCTTACGCTGTATTTCTCTTTCAGAATCTCGTTAGGATTCTTCAGACTGGCTATGTCTACCGGCTTCAGCTGATATCTGTCGCTGTTCGGTTTCATAACCTTTTCGTAAACCCTAAGGTCGTGCTTTGCCAGATAATTCTTATCCTTGGCATATCCCACAAGAGTTTCCTTGCGCAGAATCTTCTTCGGCACAGTCCACTGCGGATTAATCTCAACCCATTTTATCATGCTGCTGAGGATAGGAGTGTGGTGTTTCTTTCTGCCTACAACCACCTTCATTTCCTCTATGTAATGTCTTTCGTAGTCCACGCCTCTCACCGTGTACGACGGAATGTTGACTTCTACATATTTGCTGCCGCGTTTCAGCGTTGGCTTCCAGCGCAGACGCTCCATGTTAAGCAGAAGACGCACAACATCAGCGCTGTCGAGCTTTACGGTGTCGGGTCTGTGTCGCGTAATGTCGATATACATCGCCTGCATCTGCTTGTAGATAGAGTCTGTAGGCTGAACTTCGGCAAGCAGACTGCCAATTTTGTTGTGCTTTGCAAGCGCACGTATGCTGTCGATGTATTCGTTAGAGTTCTTTGCGATGTCGAGATCGAAGAGAACTTTTGGCTGACAGGTGTCATCGTCCTCACTGAAGTGGTTCAAGATGTCGCACGGGTCGATGAAGCCGTATTGCATTCCGCAGGTATAGCGCAGAAACGACTTCGACATGTAGTAGTCGAACTCGCCCAGCACTTTGCTTATCGGGTGCTTCTTGTCGAAATTCAGTCTTTTGAGACGCTTATAGCAATCGTTAATGTTGTTAAGGTACAGAGTCTTCGGAGAAATGCCGTGCTCATAACCCTTGCGGATGTACTTCATTGCTGTGTCGGCCTGATGTGCCATGCCGAATCTGTCTGACCAGACGATAGGATTGTTTTCGCGGTAATATTTTCGGTTGTTACGGTCTACCAGAGTAGAGTCTGAGTACTTACGAGAAAAACGTTCGGCTACTCCTGTAATCTGGGAGTAGCTTAGCATATAAGCCGAGTCGCGGAGTTCTCCGAACGATTCGAGCGTTAGATTTTTATTTGGATATTCAACTTTGTCTGACTGGCAACTTCCTATAAAAAGAGTTAGTATGAAAAATAGAAGTGCTTCACTTTTTGAAAAACTCATTCGTTATCTGATGGAAATCTTTCTAACAACGCCGCGCACTTTGAACAGGTAGCAACCTTTGCCAAGCGTCAGCGTTATGTTCTTGTCTGTTGAATCTATTCTGTACGATGCTATCTTCACGCCCACGAGGTTGTATATTTCGAGGGTTGCTCCGTTTGCGTTCAGAACTCTTACGCCTTGGTCGGTAGCGATGATAGATACAGCCGAAACTTCTTCCTCAACCGAGAAGTTAGGCTCGCTGCTGCCCATAGCCATTGCCTTTGGCGCAAAACAAACTAACGTAAAGAATAGGATAAGTATAAATTTCTTCATATATCTTGCATCTTAAAGGTACACGTATTTTTGCAAAAATACATTTTATTTCCGTATTGTACAAATTTTTACCTTGTTTTTTCGTTTTAATGTTTTAGGTAGGTTTGGATTTTGTCGAAGTGATATAAAGAAAAAATCCTGCAAATTTAAGTTTGCAGGATTAAGTTGGGTGCCCAGTGGGACTCGAACCCACGACATTCAGAACCACAATCTGACGCTCTAACCAACTGAACTATGGGCACCATGTTTTGTTTTGATGTTGCTCTCGTTGTCAAAAGCGATGCAAAGATACGAACTTTTTCCAAACCTGCAAACTTTTGACAAGAAAAATTGTAGAAAAAGTATGTTTTTTGTTAATTCTTGCTGTTTGTACCTTATATATTTAATAACTTATTCTGTATTTTTTTTCAGTTGTTGCTTGTTTAAATAGGGTAATGGGGTGTTGGTTGCTGCTCTTTTTAATGGGTAATTTTGGTCTGTTGATAAGCCGAAATGCAGAATTTGCAAAGTTGGCTTGTTTGCAGACTGAAATAAAAAAGTAACGTGAGTCTCCGTAATAAAATATAAATTCGTTACATGCTATAATCGTAAGACTGAAGTCTGACAACTTAAATCTATAATGTGTACATATTGTGGTAATCTGCGGTATAAACATCCTTTTGGTATTTATAAAATGGTGGGTAGG
>JBGUGY010000246.1:0-4592 GCA_045111775.1 Bacteroidaceae bacterium
TCGTTCAGGATTAGAATGATAGGCTTGCCTGTCTTAGCCAGTTCCTTTACCAAATTTCGCTGATTCTCTGACAGAGTGAGGTCTGTAAGGTTTCCGGGAGTCTCGCAATAACTGTTCTCGCCTATGCAAGCCACAATAACATCTACATTTGCGGCAGCCTTAACAGCCTTGTCTATCTCAGGAGCATTTTCCTCGAAATATTGTCCCTCCTCGTTGTAGGTTACGCCCTGCTCAAGAACCACGTTCTGCTTTCCGTATTTGTTGCTGAGAGCCTCGAAGATTGTGTTGTAGCTGGCAGCCAAATCCTCTACTCTCGAGCCCTGCCAGCTGTAAGTCCAGCCGCCGTTAAGGCATCGCATCTGGTTGGCATTAGGACCAGTTACCAGAATCTTGCAGCCCTTCTTCAGCGGAAGGATGCCGTCGTTCTTCAGAAGAACCTCGCTCTCCTCAGCCGATTTAAGAGCGCGGTTTGCAAACTCCTCGCTACCGAACTTCTCATAGCCCTTTCCGCCTGTGTTAGGCTCGTCGAACAAGCCGAGGCGATATTTCAGGCGAAGAATTCGGCGTACAGCATCGTCTATTCTCTCCTGCTTAACCTTACCTTCGTTTACAAGCTCCTTCAGAAGCGTGCAGAAATCAACGTTATAAGGGTCCATGCTCATGTCGATGCCGGCATTTATTGCAATTCTGATGGCATCCTTACGGTCTTTTGCCACATGCTCGCGAGTGTAAAGATTGTTGATGTCAGCCCAGTCGGTTATAATCATACCGTCCCAGTTGAGGTCCTGCTTCAGCCACTTCGTGAGATACTCGTAGCTTGAATGGACAGGCACGCCGTTGATGCTTCCGGAGTTGACCATAATAGTAAGCGCACCAGCCTTTATGGCTGCCTTGAACGGCTCGAAATACTTCTCGCGGAGCATAGCCGGAGAGATGTAGGCAGGAGTACGGTCCTTACCCGAGAATGGTGCGCCGTAGGCAAAATAATGCTTCACGCTTGTTGCCACCTTGTATTTACCTATGTGGTTAGGGTCGTCGCCCTGATAGCCGTTGATTTCAGCCTCAGCCATGCGAGCGTTTACGATGGCATCCTCGCCGAAGCTCTCCCAAAGGCGCGACCAACGAGGGTCTCTGCCAAGGTCGAGCACAGGATTGTAAACCCACGGACAGTTTCCAGCGCGAGTCTCGTAGGCTGTAATCTCTGCCATCTCGCGAGCAAGTTCGATATTGAACGACGCACCAAGGTTTATAGGCTGCGGAAAGATTGTTCCGCCCTGCGTATATGTAACGCCGTGGTTCTGGTCGAGTCCGTAGATATCGGGAATACCTATGTGCTTCATAGACTTCTTCTGAATGAGCCTTATCCACTCCTGCCACTGGGCAATGGTTGCCGCGCGCGACATCGGCACGTTGAGGATTGAGCCAATCTTCCACTTGGAGATTACGGTATCGAGCGTCTGCTCGTTCAGTTTCCACACGGGCTTGCCGTTCTCTACGGTAATTTTGCCCATACCGTCCATATTAAGTTCGAGCATCTGCCCCACCTTCTCGTCGAGAGTCATCTTCTTGAGCGTAGCCTCAACTTTCTGCACAATCTTCTCGTCCCTCGGAATGGCAGGTTTCTGCGCCATCGTCATCTGCGCGGCTAAGAGAGCCGCAAGAATCAATATTTTCTTCATTTGTATCTAAATTATAGTTTTTTACACGATTTATGGCAAAGTTATAGAAAAGATACCGTAATGAAAGAATATGCAAGTCGGATTTTTTACCGTTTTCGCACCCGATTTTTATCTCTGAAATAAAGTATTATAAATTATGTGGGTAAGTATCATTTGTAAGCACAAAAAATTTTTTTTCATTCAGATGCAACCAAACGTGCATCTCGTTGCGTCTAAGCAGTACAAGAGTAAAAAACAATAATTCAAGACATACACATGAAAACAAAATCAACACTTCTGGCACTTCTTACAGTAGCATCGCTAAGCAGCTTTGCCAAGTCAGAAAAAATCGACGGCAAAATTATCGACACCAAGGGCAACCCTATGGCATACGTAAATGTATCACTTCTGTCGCTCCCCGACTCAACCTTTGTAAACGGAACGATTTCGGATGAGAACGGTAAGTTCAACATATCAGCAAACACAAGCAACTGCGTTCTTAAGTTTTCGAGCGTGGGATTCCAGACACGATATGTAAACTTCGGAAAGGCAAACGAGCCTATCACCATGGAAGAATCGCCTGAGACACTCAACGAGGTGGTTGTAAAAGCTCAGCTTCCGAAGACAAAGCTTCACGGCACATCGATGCTGACGCAGGTTCAGGGCTCGGTTCTCGAGAAATCGGGAACAGCCGAGGAGATGCTCACCAAGATTCCGGGACTGAGAGAGACTCAAGACGGACTGGAAGTTCTCGGAAAGGGATCGCCTGTAATCTACATCAACGGCAGAAAACTTCAGGACAAGGACGAATTGAAGCGTCTGCGCTCCGAAGAGATTGAGAGCGTTGAGGTTGACATGAATCCTGGCTCGCGATACGATGCCACGGTTACATCTGTTGTCCGCATCCGCACGATAAAGCGTCAGGGCGAGGGCTTCGGATTCAGCTTTAATGCCAGCGACAACTATCATCTGTATTACAAGCACAACGACCCTAACGTATCGCTCAACATGAACTACAGATACAAGTCGCTCGATTTCTTCGGAAATGTGAACTACTGGGCTTGGCACAACAGAAACAAGACCGAGGCTTTACAGAACTCATGGTTCTCGAAAGCAAACGAAATCAAGACAATAGAGCAGGACAACAGAATGAACTCAGAATGGCACGGCTACGGCTTGAACTACACATTCGGCACAAACTGGCAGATTTCGCAGAAACATTCGGCTGGATTCAGAATTGAATGTAACGAGAAGCTATACGGACTTGACAAGGACGAGACTAAAAGCAAGATTAACCACAACAACGAGTTGACCGAGAACACATCGGGCTTGAACATGACAAAAGAGCGTCAGCCTTACAGCTGGCAGGGCAACGCATACTACAACGGCGAGATTGGCAAGCTGAAGATTGACTTCAACACCGATTTCTACACAAACAAGAGCGAGGAGGACGGTTCTATAAAAGAGAATCATCCGAACGAACCGACAACTCTGATGAACTCGATGAAGACTGCATCGAACAACATGATTGCCGAGAAGCTGATTCTGAGCTATCCTATTTGGAAAGGTATGCTTAACGTGGGCGACGAGATAACACTCGTGAACCGCAAATCGACCTATGCCATCAACAACGCGATGATTCAGAGCACCGATTCGAAGACTTCCGAGACAAACATCTCCGTTTTCTTCGACTACAGTTTCAGTCTGCCAAAAATCGTAGACGGAAGCATCGGTCTGCGCTACGAGCACGTTGGTCTTGACTATACCGACCATCTCGACGCAAGCAACAGTCTGAACAGAGCCACCGACGACTTCTTCCCAAACATCGCGCTTTCAAGACAGTTCGGAAAGGTTCAGACTGCGTTAAGCTACAGCGTGCGCACACGTCGCCCTAACTACTGGCAACTGAGCAACAGCACATATTATCTTAACAGTTACACCATTCAGAGCGGCGACCCTAAACTCGAGAACCAGAAGAACCACGAGCTGGGACTTAACATACGCTGGCAGTTCGTTAACCTGTCGGCAAGCTACGAGCACATAACAAAGCTGCTCACCGAGTGGTCGTACCTCTACAACGACGAGGGAACGATTCTCCTGACAAACATCAACCTTGCCAACCCGATAAACAATCTGTCGGCATTCCTGAACGCATCACCAACCATCGGCGTGTGGACTCCGAGTCTTACGGTCGGCATCTTGAACCACCGCACGACAATAGACCTTGCAGACCCTCGCGAGGTAAGCGGAAAGCGCACCATCAGTCTGACGAAGCCTCTCGCCATCGCTCAGCTACAGAACACGTTCAGACTGAAGCACAGCTGGCAGTTTGAGCTCGGCTGCGAGTACAACTCAAAGGGAAACGTGCAGAATTTCTATCTCAAATCGCATAAATACAACTTCAACGCAACAATCCAGAAATGCTGGCTGAAGAACGATGCACTCTGTCTGAGAGCGACTTACACAAAGTACGACGGACATAAGGCGTTTATGGACTGCGGATATTATTCTATCGATATCAACAATATCAGAAACTATCAGCGTCTGAACGTGTCGCTAAGATACAACTTCAACACAACGAGCAGCAAATATAAGGGCAGCGGCGCCGGCAAGGAGTCGAAAGCTCGTATGGGCGACTAAAATTCTCTCTCTTACACAAAAATAACCCAAGAGGCGCGTATCAGCATTTTTGCTCGATACGCGCCTTAAATTTTTACTTGCCGAAAACTTCGGAATGACTACCCAATCTTACCAACTCGATGATATCGTTAACTTCATCGAACCAGATAAGTAGAAAGAAACTATCAGCGTCTGAATGTATCGCTGAGATACAACTTCAACACGGCGAACAGCAAGTATAAGGGCAGCGGCGCCGGCAAGGAGTCGAAAGCTCGTATGGGCGACTAAAATTCTCTCTCTTACACAAAAATAACC
>JBGUGY010000247.1:0-3954 GCA_045111775.1 Bacteroidaceae bacterium
ACATGTTTGAGATACCCTCGTCTGATGTAAGATACTGCTCTTCATCAGGAGTTGAGATATAACCAAGCTCAATAAGAACGCTTGGCATTGAAGTACATCTCAAAACAAGGAATCCAGCCTGATGAACACCACGGTCGGCACGGTTTGCAGTAGACACGAACTTGTTCTGGATAAGACGAGCGAACTCGACACTCTGTTCCATGTACTTGTCCTGCATGTACTCGAACATGATATAACTCTCAGACGAACTTGGGTTGAAGCCCTCGTACTTTTCACGGTAGTTATCCTCAACAAGGATTACGTTGTTCTCCTTCTTAGCGACCTCAAGGTTAGCTTCGGCCTTGGCCATACCAAGGGTATATGTCTCAGCACCACGGGCAATCTTTCCACTTGGGAGAGAGTTGGTGTGGATAGAGATGAACAAGTCTGCCTTGTTCTTGTTTGCGATGTTTGCACGCTCATCAAGCGGAACAAACTCATCTTTCTTACGAGTGTAGATGACCTTTACATCGCTACAGTTTTTCTCGATTAGGCGTCCAACTTCCAAAGCAATAGATAGATTGATAACTTTTTCTCGTGTTGTTGAACCGATAGCACCAGGGTCATGACCACCATGTCCTGGGTCGATAACTACGATAAACTTTTTACTTGCAGGAGCAGATGCTCCGAATGAAGGCATATTCCATGCCACATTCAACGCTAGAAATGCTAATAAGAATATTTTTTTGCACATAACATTTAAAGTATAATGTCGCAAAAATAATATTTTTTTTGTAAAAGTCTAATAATCTGCATAACATTTTTTCGTTTTAATACTGCTTTTTGACATAATTTAGTTATTTTTGCTTCCGCAAAAAGAATAGATTGTTCTGCATAGTTTTAACACAATATTCTATTTTTCAGATAAAAAATGAATCCGCTGGACATAATTAACAAATACTACCCCGAGGAATCGGAACTGAAAGAAATTCTGCTTTTTCACAGCCGATGCATTGCCGACATGGCTATAGAAATTGCAAACAAACATCCCGAATTAGATATAGACAAAGACTTTGTTTTCGAGGCGGCAATGCTTCACGACATAGGAATTTTCGAGACTGATGCTCCCGGAATAAAATGCTTTGGCACAGAACCTTACATCTGCCACGGCACTATTGGCGCACGAATAATGGAGGCCGAGGGTTTTCCGCGCCACGCAAGGGTTTGCGAGAGGCACACGGGCACAGGATTGTCGCTCAACCAGATAATTGAACAAAATTTGCCTGTTCCGCACAAGGATTTGATTCCTGAAACGTTAGAAGAACAGCTTATCTGCTTTGCCGACAAGTTTTACAGCAAGTCGAACCTCGAAAAAGTGAAGACTCCGGAGCAGGCTCTGAAAAGCATCAGAAAATTCGGAGACGACGGAATTGAGAGGTTCGAAAAATGGTGTAAAATGTTTCTGTAACACAGAAAATATCATTAAAAGATTAGCAGGTAACAAGGAAATGTTGTAATTTTGCCGACGTTTTGAAGAAAAAAACATTCATATTTGCATCATTCGCACTGTTGTTCCTTATGGCGCAACGGTCTAATGCCCGTTTTGCGGTTGAGCGTCACAATTTTTCGGTGAGCGATTCCGTAAAGCCCGATGCTATACGTTCAGATTCTCTTGCAAACGATTCGCTGTCGCACGACTCTGTTGGTGTGAACAGAAAAAATCAGCCTCTCGAAGCGCCTGTCGAGTACACGGCCAACGATTCTATTGTGTACGAAGCTGGCAAGGGGTTTGCCCATCTGTATGGAAAAAGTAAGGTTTCGTACCAGAAAATAACTCTCGAGGCCGACCAGATTTCGATGAACATAGACAGCAGTACCGTCTTTGCGCAAGGTATGCCCGACTCACTCGGAGTGATGAATGGTCTGCCGGTATTTACCGACGGCGACACTCCGTACAACGCCGAGACGATGAGCTACAACTTCAAGACTAAGCGCGGCTACATAACCAACGTTGACACAAAGCAGGGCGACGGATTCCTGACGAGTGAGAGGGCAAAGAAAGGCTCGAACGACGAACTTTATGTTGAGCACGCCAAATATACAACCTGCGACGAGAAGCATCCGCATTTCTATCTGGCTCTGAGCCGCGCCAAGGTGCGTCCGGGAAAGGACGTGGTTTCGGGTCCGGCATGGCTCGTGGTCGAGGATGTTACGCTGCCGCTTGCCGTTCCGTTCTTCTACTTCCCGTTCAGCAGCAAGTATTCGAGCGGATTCATCATGCCAACATACGGCGACGAGAGCACGCGAGGATTCTATCTTCGCGACGGCGGATATTACTTTGCCATAAGCGACCGCATGGACTTGAAATTGCTCGGCGATATCTACACGCAGGGGTCGTGGGGTCTGAAGGCATCGTCTAACTACGTTAAGAGATACCGCTACTCGGGCAGTTTCAACGCCAGCTACATGAAGACAAAGAGCGGCGACAAGGGCATTGACCAGACCGAGTCGACCGACTTTCAGATAAACTGGAGCCACCGTCAGGATGCGAAGGCAAACCCAAAGGTTGGCTTCTCTGCAAGCGTCAGATTCAACACGAGCAGCTACAACGCCAACAGCCTTTCGGCAAGATATAATCTGGCAGAATACTCATCAAACACAAAGGCTTCGAGTATCTCGCTCAACCTTAACGACCTGTGGGGAACAGGAGCGACTCTCTCGCTCACCTCTACCCTCTCGCAGAACACTCGCGACAGTTCGATGCAGGTATCTCTTCCGGGAGTCGACTTCAGAATTCCGAAGTTCTATCCGTTCAAGCGAAAGAAGGCGGCTGGAAGCGCACGCTGGTACGAGAAAATCGGCATAAACTACAATATGCAGATGGCAAACAGCATCAGCACAAAGGAAGACAAGTTACTACACTCAAGTTTTGCCAGGGACTGGAAGAATGGTATGAACCATCAGCTCAGCACAGACATGAGCTTCAGCCTTCTGAAATACATCAACGTAAGTCCGCAAGTTAGTTATCACGAACGCTGGTACACCTACAAGGTGGAGCAGAAATACAACAAGGACAAGGGCGTGGTAGAACGCGATACAATTACGGGATTCAACCGAGTTTATGACTATTCTACCGGCATTTCTGCCAATACTACGCTCTACGGTTTCTATGTTCCGAGCCGCAAGCTTTTCGGCGACAAGGTGGTGGCAATACGCCACGTCGTAACGCCTCAGGTTTCGTACAGCTACACGCCTGATTTCAGCGACAAGCGATTCGGAGTTTACGGAACATACAAGGATGGCAGCGGCAACGATGTGCAGTACAACTACTACGAAGGTGCACTCTACGGCGCACCGGGAAGCGGTCTGTCAAGCTCGATAAACTTCTCGGTAGGCAACAACGTAGAGATGAAGATTCGCTCGGACAAGGATTCGACAGGCTACAAGAAGATTAGTCTTATCGATAACTTGGGCTTAAGCATGGGCTACAACTTTGCAGCCACAACACGCAAGTGGAGCGACATGACCATCAATCTGCGTCTGAAGCTGACGAAAAGCTATACGTTCAGCACCACAGCCGTATTTGCCACATACGCTTACGACGACAACGGAGACCTGAGCGACCGCACCGAATGGAGCTTCGGACGCTTCGGACGTTATCAGGGAATGAGCCAGAGCATTTCGTACACACTTAACAACGAGAAACTCGCCAAGCTCTTCGGATTCGGCAAGAAGGACAAAGACCAAGAATCTTCTGAAAACAAAGTCGACGATGCAAACGAGGACGGCGAGGAAAAGAATGTTGTAAGAAAAGATAAGCATAAGGAGGATACGACCGACAAAGACGGCTACATGGCTTTCAAACTGCCGTGGTCGCTTAGTTTCTCGTACGGCGTATCGCTTGCCGAAGACCATACAAAGAGCAAATTCAACGTGCGCACGCACCGCTATCCATACAAGCTGACCCACACGCTT
>JBGUGY010000248.1:0-2976 GCA_045111775.1 Bacteroidaceae bacterium
AACATACAAAATCCCATTGGTTATCAGCAGAATGAAGATGAATGGAATTGCAATAGTCAAGTAATCAATGATGTAAAGTCGTTTGAATGTTGCGGGAAAATGTGTTTGCAGAGATGTTGCGTCTGGTCGTGAAAAGTGCAACGTAATAATTACCGCAGCATATAAAAGAGCCGTCATATATGGTGGATTTCTTGATAGTGCTAACACAAGCGTGACAAATAAAGCCAAGATTACTGCACACGCAAAAAATCCTATTGCCTTGCAAAGACGGCATATCGTTTTCAGCCGTAGTTTGATGTATTGGTTTAGCATTAAAATAGTAAAGGTTTGTTTTGCGCAAAGATACTTATTTTCATTGTATAATGATGGTTTTTAGCGTGGAATGTTAAGAAATGTAAAAGAATATTGACTTTTCGGACAAAAATGATATTTTTGCAGTGTGATTTTTTATATTCAAGCCATTAAGGAATGGAAAGAAAAAAATTAGCAATCTTTTTACTCTGTATTATTGCGGTGATTACGCCATTTATTACCATCTTCGACATTATCTATATTATTGGCTGCGGAAAAGAACCAACCAATTCCGATTCGGAAGAAGATGTAGAGGAATTTATCATTTCGAAAACAAGTTTTGTCTCGCATGACATTGGCGATTTAAAGGCTGTTGAAGGACGGAAAAAATCGTTGCTGCGTGATTATATCAAAAGCGGAAGAATCGCGGTGCTTGATTCCGGATATGTTGTTTATCTTGTGAAAGAGGATGAGTCTCATAATTATCTCTATATCCAGACTTATAGCGATTCTCTGTGGATAAAAAAGCAGAATGTAACTAAAAGAGAGTATTATTAGAAAGAAATATCGCCACACGTTCTCCATGAACGTGTGGCGATTGTATTTTATCTGTCGGAAAGATAGCGTGGTATCAGTCTACCAGTTCCTTAACCCAGCCGGTGAACGATGTAATTATATCCATCAGGCACTGACCGATGTAATCGTTGTAAGCCTTGCTGCTATTAAGGGCTGACAAGTAAGTCATCTTCTTCTCCTCGCGCGACATAGCCCACTTGGTGTAAACATTCTTCAAGAAAGGCTTTTCGAGGTCGCCTACAAAGTTGTTGAGCGTCATCATAATGGTGTCAATCTGCGAGCCGATGATGTTCCAGTTAAACGACAGCTCGCCGGCAAAAGCCCTCAGCTGCTCGGTTAGAATCTCGCGCTCGTCGTTTGTTGAGCACAGGGCGAACAGTTGGAAGGCGAGGTTCATAAGGTGCTTTGGCTCGCGTGCTACGCAGCGCAGCGCAACAGACGAGTTCGGTGATATGTTCTCGCGTATCGACTTGTTAAACTGTGCTATGATGCTCATCCAAAGGTCGTCGCCCATCGTTGCCTCGTCAAGCTCCTCGCAGATGGCATTTTCAGCCTCTGTATCAATTTCGGGTTCAACTGTTTTGACTGCAACAGCCTGCGAACTTATGTTTATGCTGAATATCTCGCCGTTAGTCAATGCAAAGTCTATTTTGAGAGCATTTCCTGCCTCTTTCAGAAGCGATTTTACTCGTTCGCGGTGACCGAATAGGCTCGTCAGACAACCCTCGAACGGAGCGGACTTCTGCTTCTGGTCGTTCTCCTGAATATATAGGCGGTTGTCGTTCCATTCTACCTTTCGGCAGATGTTTCCGAAGGTGTACTGGCTGACGCTTTCGCCCACGATATGATACTGGTATCTGTCGATGTCGGCATAGGCTATTGTGCCGCCGTTTTCAACGATGTTGCCCTCGGCATCGGCGATGCTGAAGCCCACGAACGGAAGTCTTACGCTGATGCCGAACGGAATTTCGGTGTCGTAAGGCGTAAGCGTGAATTTGGCAATGTTACGGTCGTCCTTCTTCTTGAACTCCCATATGCCTTCGTCGATGAGGGTGCCGTCTTCGGTGGCAATTTCGCCGTGCTCCCAAGTCAGTTTAATCTTGCATGATTCTGCGCCAGCCTCTATGATTCCGAATGCTATGTCACCGCCTACGTTAATCATTCGGGCAGGGTAGACAAAGTTGCCGTTAGGCTCTTTCACGCGTGCCAGAATCTCGCCGAGCGATGGCAGGATTCTCCAGTCCTTCGAAGCCGCGTTTCTGAACTGGACGTTGTTTATCTTCTGCTTCTTTACTATGCCGCCCACGTTTGTGCAAAGCGAATAGCGGCAGTCGTTGGCGTTGTATAGCGGTTCAACGACCTCGGGAAGATAAATCTGTCGCGGAGTCTGCTCGGTCCAGAAAAGGGGAGTGCTGCTGCTGAATGTGACTGAGTCGTCGCTGCTGCAAACCTCAACGCTTCCGTTGAAATCAGCATCGAGAGAAACGACATTCACCTTCGTTCCGTTGATAGAATATTCTTCAGTAGTGAATGTGTCTTCGTCCTTTACGTTCCAACCTTCAGGGATGATTATAAGACACTTCTGCGAGCCTATCTTGTTTCCTGCGGTGAATGTTCCGTCGTTGTTCTGGAACAGAATCTGCGGAGCGTTTATGTTCATGCCGCGGTTAATGATTGGCTCTTTCTGGTCGTTTATAACAACCGAAATTACCTCGCCCATTGTGTACGCGTTGCGGCAAACAACAGACTGACGGCAGAAATGCTTCTCGTAGTCGAACGTACTCACAATCTTGCCGTTAGCCTTAACCTGAACGGGGAAAAACGGCAACTTTAGCAGTTTTTCGTCGATGAGGAACTGAAGCGGCAGTTTCTGCATACCCCTCACAACGAACTCTGCATCAATGGCTTTGCTCTCGCTGTCTACGTTGAAATTCCATTCGAGCGTGAACGGAGCCGACTCGCTGTTTGTCTCGCGCTCCTGCTTTGCCAGCTCGTTTAGGTAGACGAACCAGCCGTTGAACTCGTTCTCGCAGTGGAATGGCATCTGGGTATAGTCGCCAGCCTCGGCTGCGTGAGCCAACTGGTTGCAATACTGTCTGATGCTGTTGC
>JBGUGY010000249.1:0-10059 GCA_045111775.1 Bacteroidaceae bacterium
ACTTAAAGATGTGAACGTAACTATTCCGAAGAACAAGATAACATGTATCATCGGTCCGTCGGGCTGCGGAAAGAGCACGCTTCTGCGCACCTTCAACCGCATCATCGACACGACCGAGGGCGTTAAGATTGACGGCGACGTGCTATTTGGCAGCCACAACATCGTAAAGTCGCACGGCAGCAAGCTGATAGAGCTTCGCCGACACATCGGTCTCGTTCCGCAGCGTCCGTGCCCTCTGCCTATGTCGATATTCGACAACATAGCCTACGGATGCCGCATACACGGAATAAGGAACAAGGAGAAACTGAACGCTATTGTTGAGCACTATCTGCGCAACATAGGCTTGTGGGACGAGGTGAAGGAACGCCTGCACACGCCGGCATCACGTCTGTCGGGCGGACAGCAGCAACGCCTGTGTCTGGCGCGCTCGCTCGCCGTTGAGCCGTCGGTTCTACTGGCCGACGAGAGCACATCGGCTCTCGACCCCATATCGTCAAAAAAGGTCGAGCAGCTTTTCGTCGACCTAAAGCGCGACTACACCATCGTAATCGTTACGCACACGCTTCAGCAGGCGCAGCGAATTGCCGACAACGTAATCTTCATGTATCTTGGCGAGGTTATAGAGCAGGGCACGGCGCAAGAGGTCTTCAATAATCCGCAGAAAGAGCTTACAAAGCGATACCTTAATGGAGCATTCTCTTAAAAAAAATCTAATCAGAAAGAACCATGAGCATAGCAAATTCTCTTACCGAAACAATTGGCAGAACGCCGCTACTGAGGCTCAACAGATTCTCGGCCGAAAGCGGAATAGTAAACCCGATTGTGGCAAAGATTGAGTCGTTCAATCCGGGCAGGAGCGTGAAAGACCGCATTGCCCTTGCCATGATTGAAGATGCAGAGAAGAAGGGCGTGCTGAACGCCGGAGACACGATAATAGAGCCTACATCGGGCAACACCGGAATAGGGCTCGCGCTTGTGTGTGCCGTAAAAGGCTATCATCTAATACTTACGATGCCCGAAACAATGTCTATTGAACGCCGCAACATCGTAAAGGCTTACGGCGCGGAGATTGTACTTACCGACGGCAAGGACGGAATGGTTGGCTCGATAAAGGCGGCAAAGAGGCTGCACGATGTAATTCCCAACTCCATCATTCTGCAACAGTTCGAGAACAAGGCAAACCCCAACTGCCACTTCGACACAACAGGCCCTGAGCTGTGGCAGCAGACTGGCGGAAACATAGACATCTTCATAGCCGGCGTTGGAACAGGCGGAACGGTTAGCGGCATAGCCCGATACCTAAAATCGCAGAACTCAAAAATAAAGGTCTATGCCGTTGAGCCGAGCACATCGGCGGTACTTAACGGCAAGCCGAGCGGTCCGCACAAAATTCAAGGTATTGGCGCAGGCTTCATTCCAAAGACGTACAACGAGAATTTTATAGACGATGTTCTCGACATTGACAACGACGAAGCCATCGTTGCCAGTCGCGAGCTTGCCACAAAAGAGGGGTTGTTGCTGGGCATAAGTTCGGGAGCGGTGGCGCGAGCCGCACAGATAATAGCGCAGAAGCCCGAAAACAACGGAAAGAACATCGTTACGCTCTTTCCCGACACGGGCGAGCGTTATCTCTCTACAACGCTCTTTGCCTACGATGAATATCCGCTGTAAGTTTTCTACGCGACAGAAGGCTACAACAAAATAGGCGGCGATGAACGCAGAATCATCGCCGCCTATTTATTCGTAAAGGCTTGGGGGATTTTAGTCTTTTACATCTTCGAAAATGTGCAATCTATTTGCAAAATCATGAACGAAAATGCGACTATTGTTTTGATATTGGACATCAAATACCATCCAACCATCATTTGTTTGCTTTGAAGTAAAAACGTGATGGGCAAATACAACTTTTTTTGTTTTATAATTATAGATTAAGAAACCTGAAGCATTGTAATCCCTGTCGGAATTAAACAGTTTAAAAGAAATGCAATCTTCTTTAAATTCTGATATTCCTTCAAGAATATATACAACTTCTGGATTATCGGAATCAATTGCGTAGGGTGTTCTTTCAAATACTTCAAGAGTTTCCGCATCTACGAAATTCAAAAAAACGTTGCCTTCTTTATCGCTCGTCACAACTAGAATGTGGTTGTTTTCAAGGTTTAAGTACACAGACCCAATATCACCAATATTGCAATGTGGCAAATCTGTATCTTCTTCGGAATCGGAAAATGCCTTTACAAGTTCGCCCGTATTCACATCTATGGCAAGTAGAATCTCATGTCCGTCATGCTTTGATTTCACCCAAAGTTTGCCGCCACAGACACCTTCAATGTCTCCTAACGCAATTTCCACATTAAAATCAGACTGGTAATCGCGTTGCCACATAATGTTGCCGTCCCAGTCGTAGCGAATAATAGCATTATTATTATTTGGCATACAAAATATCATGTTGTCGAAAACTTCGCGTACTTCGGGATAATCCTTTTCGAAAACCTTATTTCCTGTTTCAATATCAACAAAATTGGCGTAACGTATATTGTCATCACTCCTAAATGTAAAAACATTATTGTAACGAATGTCTGGTTCTCTGCGTATACAAAATGTATTCTTCACCACATTCAACAATTCACCGTCTTTGCTATACAACCTAATGTCATAATAACTGTTGCCATCCTCTGACCTTGTTTGAACAACAACCTTATCATCATTACTACAAACAGAAATAGCCTTACATATCGGAATCTCCTTGCCTGCAATATAAAGCATGGATTTTCCATCACCCACATTTGTTGCGTACGCTCCAAATCGGGCATCAAAATTGTAATATTCAACGTTCTTAACGACTTTAGTCTCTTTCCACATAAATTATTTAGTCTATCGTTTGCTTCATGAGTGATGCAAAACCTGTTATATAGTGTTAATGTTTGTAAAAGATTATCAGATACAAAAATACGTAATATTTCTTTGTTATAGACCTTTTCTGCAAAGAATCTGTCAATACAAATCAAAAGAATTTTCAAATCTAAAAAAAAAGAAGGCCTCAACGATATGGGACCTTCCTTTTTTGTAGTAACAATTTTGAAACCAACTATTTGTTCAATTTCTTCAACGCTGCATCAAGTTTGTCTTGCGATATACCAACATATCCAACGCCGTCGTTCTCCTTCTGTCCCTCGGTCAAGACATACTTCAGGAATGCAACCACAACCGGATTGGTTGGAACGCCCTTGGTTACGAGATAAAGGTCGCGCGCTGGAGGCGAAGGAAACCTGCCGTCGGCAATAGCCTTTGTAAGCAAATCTTTTGAAGAATAGAAATCCTCGTCCTCGTCAATCTTTCCGTTCCCGTTTACATCTATTGGCAGAACCCTTATGCCATCGAGCGGCTTCTTTGTAACATTATCGTAGGCATAGCCTATGTTGTTGAATCCGATGGCTCTCACATTCTTCTGCACGGCTGTGGCAACGCCAGGGTCGCCGTTCACACCCTCGCCGCCAAGGTCTTCCTGATGCTTGCCGAACCATTGTGCAAAAGTCTCGGCTGCTCCGCAGGCATCGCTTCGGGTAAAGACCGTTACAGGAGTGGCATCGCTTGTGCCCAGAATACTTCCCCACGACTTAACTGAGCCTTCAATCCATATTTTAGAGGCCTGCTCGGCAGTAATGCCATGCTTAACCAACTCGGCATAAAGCGGATTCTTCTCGTTGATTGTAGGCACAACGGCATCTTTCGCAACGGGAAAGCCAACCGCGCCCTTCTCAATCTCCTTGTCGCTAACCTCGCGGCTCACCATTCCAAAATCGACCTGCTCGGCAAGCACGTCGGTCATGCCCTTGCCTGCTCCGCCGCCATCAACCTCGATGCTTACGTTTGGATGCAGTTTCTTGAACTCCTCGGCCCACTTAACAGCCAGAGGATAGAGGGCAAACGCGCCCGAGAGCGATATTCGGCCTTCGAGTTCGTCGCCGTTGGCACTTGCCTTGCTCTTGCTTCCGCACGACGAGACAAGTATAGGGGCTGCCAAAACCGCAGCCGCCGCAAACAGTGTTAAAATTTTTTTCTTCATTATTCCGTTATCTTTTTTAGCTAAAATTGCGGATATTCACAGCCAGAATATCCTGTTTCCTGAAAAAAGCAAAAGCCCAACAGCCCAGTTTCAATGCTGTCGGGCTATGAATTTAAACAACTACCGGAAAGCGTGTTACCTTTCCGTTTACTATACGAAACGCATTCAGAACCGGCTCGCCCTCGGCAACATAAGGCTGCCCCGAGATGTCGGGCGAGAGCGACAGAATGAGGTAGAGAATGTTGGGGTCGAAAGCCAGTCTCTTGTCCTCTTCTGACGGACGGCTGGGCGACGCCGGATGACTGTGCCAGTTGCCTATGACCTTCAGACCGTTGGTGCGCGCGTACTTTATGGCAGCGAACTGCTCCTTCGGGTCGAGGCTGAAATGCTCTTCGGAGTGGTCTGTGTTGGTGAGCCGATAGTTATGCGTTATGAGAATGTTCTCCGCCTCGTCTATCGTGCCGAGCACATATCCGCAGCTCTCAATCGGCGCATCTTTGCGAGCCTGAGAGAGAATGGAGTCGTAAGCCTCGCGAGTTATGCGGACAATCTTTCCGCCCTCTTCCCAACCGTATTTCTTTTCTGCTTCTGTCATGTTTCTAATGATTCTTTAAATCGCATGTAGCCTGCTCGTAATCAACAAGTTCTGTTATCGTAGGATTATCGCCGCACAGCTTGCAATGACTGCTGTGTCGAGTGTTTATCTTACGGAAATCCATAGTCTTTGCGTTGAATGTGAGCAACTTGTTTGTGAGCAACTCTCCCACTCCGGTGATGTATTTCAAGGTCTCAGCCGCCTGAATAGTGCCCAACATTCCGGCAATAGCACCCAAGACGCCTGCCTGCGAACAGGTTGGAACGGCATTGGGTGGCGGTGGCGCACCAAACAGACATCGGTAACAAGCCGAGCCGGGAACGTGAGTAAATGTCTGTCCCTCGAACCGAAGGATTCCGCCGTGACTGAACGGCTTTCCAGCCATAACGCAGGCATCGTTTATCAGAAACTTGACCGGAAAATTGTCTGTTCCGTCGACAATGAAATCGTATTCCTTTATTATGTCGAGGGCGTTGTCTGCCATCAGCAAATCCTGAATGGCATTGACCTTGATGTTCGGATTGATGGCAAGCATCTTCTCCTTTGCCGAAAGAACCTTCGGGGTATCAACATCTTTAGTGAAATGAATTACCTGTCGCTGCAAATTGCTTAGGTCTACCACGTCGCCGTCGATAATTCCGATAGTGCCAACGCCTGCCGCCGCCAGATAGAGCGACACGGGCGCGCCCAGTCCGCCTGCGCCAACAACGAGAACCTTCGCATTGTTTATCTTTTCCTGCCCCTCAACGCCTACATCTTGCAGCAAGATGTGGCGGCTGTATCGCAGCAGTTCTTCTTCTGTAAAATCGTACATTAGCAACCTCCTCCCATAAAGTACAAGAAATCAACCGAGTCGTTCTCTTTTAGCTGAAGCGTGTCGAACTCGGCTCTGTCGACAAACTCCTCGTTTACCTGAACGCTCACCATTTCTGGCTGAAGAACGTTGTTCAACTTTATCAAACCAGCTACCGTTAGAGGCAACTGTACATCCTGATTTTCTCCGTTTACTACTATTTTTGCCATATTTCCTTGTTGTTTTAAATGTATTTGTTTATTGTTTCCGAAATTTTCTGTTTGCTGACCGCTCCGGTAAGCGATTCCGCAACCTCGCCGTTCTTTATTACGACAAGGGTTGGAATGTTGCGTATGCCCAGCCGCTCGGTCAGAATGTCGTTGTTCTCTACATTGTACTTTCCTACCGCTGCCCTGCCCTCATACTCGTCGGCAACCTGCGCAACGATGGGCGCAAGACGGCGGCACGGAGCGCACCAAGTAGCCCAGAAATCAATCAGCACCACGTTGTTGGCGGCTATGATTTCTTCGTAATTCTCATCTGTAATCTTCAGTTCTGCCATTGTGTTTTGTTTGTGTTAATTATTGATGCAAAATTACTCCAGTTCGGCAATATCTGCAATCGCCTTCAGTTGGTAATCATATCACTCATGTTTGTTATTTTCGGTTTTTCAAGAGGTCGATATTGTCGCGGATATTGTTTCTGATGGCAATACTCTGCCTTACGTCGGTAGCATTACTCAAAACCGAAACGGTGAGATTGCCCTCCTTATATATTGCCGGCGAGATGAAATCGCATATTTCGGGATTGTCGCAGACGCTTGCCAGAACGCCCCGAGCCTCGGCATCGTGCTTTATCTGTCTGTTAAGAGCCTCGTTCTCGGTACAGATGTAGACCAGAAATGCGCCGTCGAGGTCGATCGGTTCGTACTCTTTCAGTATGCGCGTGAATGGCAATTCGTCAAACCCTTCGTTGAATTTTGGCGAGATAACCACGGCCTCGCTTACAAAACGATTCAGAATCGTTGCCTTGTGAAGCCCCACCCGTCCGCCTCCGATAATGAGGATGCGCTTGCCTGTTACGTTCAGTCCTATTGGTAGAAATGTCATGTGCGTGTTGTGATTTTCAGATTTTACTAATTGCGTCGAAAGTCTCCTGGTCTGATGCTAGCAGAAGCAGTCGCTTCGGAACATCATCGGAATAAATCCTTCTGAAAGTATCAACCGACGACGGCGCTGAGAAACGAATCTTGTCAATCTCGCTCAAATCTGCTTTTTCATCGGCAAAGTGAAGCGTTTTCCCCGTATGCGATTCGGCCTCGAAGCCAACCACTTCGCCAACGATAATCAAAACTGGAGTATCCCTGAAAACGGAATACCGAAGCTCGCCTACGGTAGTATAAACCGCATTTTGCGACGGCAAAGAGATGTTTGTAACCAACGCCGCCGGAGTGTCTGCGCTTCGGCCGCTTTCGAGAAGTGCCTTGGCAATATTGCTGACGTACGCGCCGCCCATGTAATAAAGCAGCGTGTCGGCCTGCGGAGTCTGAATTTCCCGTCCATGACCAAGGACGAATGCCACGCTGCGCGCCAAGCCTCTGTGTGTCAGCGGAATCTGCAACAGCGATGCAAGGGCAAATCCGCTGCTCACTCCCGGAATGACATCCACTTCGACAGAGCGAGATTTCAGAAAGTCTATTTCCTCGCGTCCATGGGCAAAGAGCATCGGGTCGCCGCCCTTCAGACGGACAACATTATCGCCTCTCGCCGCCCTTTCGTACAAACGCAGGTTCAGCTCGTCCTGCTCGGCGCTATGCTTTCCCGAGCGCTTGCCAACATACACTTTCTCGGCCTCGAACCGGCAGAGAAATTCCTCGTTCGTAAGGTCGTCGTAGAATATAGCGTCGGCATTCTCCAAGGCTTTCAGACCTTTAACCGTAATCAGGTCGGGATCGCCCGGTCCAAAGCCCACGAGCGTGACTTTTCCGTAGCCTCGGCTATCATTCTTTTCTATGATGTTTGATGTTATGTTCATAAATGTAGCTAAATCGATAAAAAACTGTCTGCAAAATTATCAACTTTCTGCAACAAGCCCAATAGCCTTAATTTGCTACATTTATAGCATAATGAGGGGATTTTTCGTTCTTCACTATGCGAAAAAATCTAAAGTTTCAGCCTTGTACATGAACTATTCATTGGGTAGCTTCTACAATAAAGTTGGTAAAAAAGTCGGGATTTTAGGGTACAAAAAAAGAGTCCTTCAAACTAATGAAGAACTCTTTTAAAGCGGTGCGTACGGGACTCGAACCCGTGACCCCATGCGTGACAGGCATGTATTCTAACCAGCTGAACTAACGCACCAGACAGTCATTTTTTCAAATGCGATGCAAAGATAGCACTTTTTTTTGAACCAGCAACACTTTTCTGAAAAATATTTTCTTTTTCCTCAAAAAAAACTGTGCGACGACAAGAAAATCGCCACACAGCCGTTCTTAAAAAAAATCTAATATTAACAAAATTTATTTAAGTGTATACTCAAGCGTTGTCACAACGCGGACTTTCTTTATAAAAGGAGTGCTTACATCGCGGCTCTCGATAGAGAACTGTCCCTGCGATGCCGAACGTATGTCGCCAAGGTCGCTGCCGCTGTCCGAAGCAAACTTCTCGGCCGTTATGCGAGCGTTCTTCGTAGCCTCCTCAACCATCTCGGGCTTAATCTTATTCAGCCCGGTAAACTCGTAAGTTATGCTGTTTCCTCCGTACTCCTCGCTAATAAGGGCGATGTCCTGCTTCATCAGCTCGGTCTGACGGCTCATAAGCGAACGCACCTTGTCTACGTTTGCCGAGGTTACGGTTATCACGCTCGTTGCCTTGTAGCGGTAGTTCATAATCTCGTTGCCATAGTTATCGGCCTGACGGTCGACAATGGTAGGCGGATTGACAGATATTTCGGAAGCGGTAAGTCCGCCGCTCTTCAGGAACGACACAATCTTCTGATTTTTCTTCTCAAGCTGTCGGTACATCTCGGCTGGGTCGTTGCCCAAATCCTTGTACACAAGCGGCCAGATGACTTTGTCCGCCTTTACTTCGCGCTCAGACAAGCCTTTTACCGACACAACCCTGTCGCGGTCTTTGAAAGTTACAATACCAGAACGCACGGTAAAACCGAGAATAACGATACCAAGTGCAATAACGGCAGAAGGCAGTAATGCTGATGATTTGTTCATACTTTTAAATTTTAAGTTTTCTGTTTGCTAAAAACAATGCAAATATAAATAGGGAAAAACTCCGAGCAAAGTGTTTTTCCCTATTATTTGGAGATTTTTTCCAACCAACGCTTTATTTCAGAAAGATGCGCTACTTTCCAATCTTGTACCTCAAGCCGACGCCAAAATTAAACACGAACAGATTTTCGGTATTGAACGTGTGATACTTCTCGCTTGTTGGAATGTTAAACATAAGCGAAGGTTCGGCATAGGCGTTAAGACCGCGGAAAAGCCGGAACTCGACTCCCGGCGATGCCACAACCGAGGCGGTTACAGGAATTCCGCTAAGCCGTTGTGTCATGTTTACGCGACCGTAATTTACCGACGGTTTCTGAATCTCGGCCTTTCCGTTGATGCCAAAGCCAACCATCATTCCACCAGATGCGTAGATGTCCCACTTCTTTCCGGCTGTAAGATTGAAGCCAATCTTCAGCGGAATGTTCAGATAACGGATTGTCTGGTCGGTATGAACCACACCTTTGTCGAACGTGCTACACAACTCTGAATATACTAGTCCTGTCTGAAAACTCCATTTATCATCAATCGGAAAAGCAACTTCCAAACCAACATAAATCGGGCGGCTATGTTCCTCGTATTCTTTTTCGATATAACTTCCCAAACCACTATCATCATACTTCGGATTCCCTGAATCCGGATAATCAGAAGCCGCCTCATAAACTTCATCATAGCCATTCAAGAAATCTGTATTTATCGTTATTCCCGAAACGTACATAGAAACCGACGGCTTCAGCTTTGTTTTTTTTGCCTTGCTTATATTTGCAGAATTCTTAGAGACGTACCAAGCTTTTTTCTTCTCGCTTCGGACATTTTCAACTACTGTATCTTTCTTCTCTGTAACAGCTGCAGAAGAAATAGCAACGTTTTTCACAACCGTCTTTTCGGCGGAAACAGAATCTTCATCTTCGGCAACATTACTGATTATTTCAGCCTTGCCGATTTCTGCCATTCTGGCACGAGATGCCCGGCGCGGCTCTTCCCTAAGCAACTTATCGTCGGCAAGCGAAAGGCTTTCGCCCTCGGTTTCGCCACTGATATATGTGTAGAAGCAGCGCATCATTCCGCAGTTAAGAGCCACCATCAGCAAGATGACGACAGCGGCGCTACGACTCCACACAAGACTGAAGGCACGCTTCGGCTCTCGGTTATAGGCGGCCAACGGCTCGACAGCATCGAGTCGGTTCTCGATGCCAGCCCAAAGTCCTTCGGGAATGTCGGCAGACTCAAATCCGTCGAACTTATTCCGCAAGTTTTCTTTCCATTTCTCTGCCATCTGCTTAGCTTGTTTTATTGTGGGTTAAGATGCTTCTAATCATTTTCTT